>JAAZGG010000131.1 GCA_012511355.1 bacterium
CTTGTAGATTATGAAGGCAAACTGACCTGCACCTTATTTATGGCAGGTTGTAATTTTCGTTGTCCTTTTTGCCATAATGCTAGTTTAGTCTTACAAGACTATTCAATAAACCCTATCCCTTTTGAAGAAATTTTAAGTTATCTAAAAAACGCTAAAGGTAAACTTGAAGCGGTCTGTATCAGTGGTGGCGAACCAACCTTAATGCGGGATTTAAAAGAAAAGATAAGGCCAATAAAAGACTTAGGCTATCTAATTAAAATTGATACTAATGGCACTAATCCCGAACTTTTAAAAGAACTATATCAGGAAAAATTACTTGATTATGTGGCTTTAGATGTCAAAAACTGTGAGGAAGCTTATCCTGAAACCATCGGTCACAACTATCAACCCTTTGCTAATATTCAAAAATCCATCGCTTTTCTTATGAACTCCGGTATTGAGTATGAATTTCGCACTACCTTAGTTCAAGAATTTCATAGTAGAAAGAAAATTGACGCTCTAGGAAAGATGATTAAAGGCGCCAAAAAACTCTATCTACAAAAATTCGTTGATACTGGCTCCACCATTAAAAAAGGTCTTAATCCCATTCCTTTAGAAGAAGCGAAAGAGTACCAAAAGATTTTAGAAAAATACATCCAAAAAGTAGAACTAAGAGGCTATTAAAAAAGCAAATTAACTATTACTTGGTAATTAAACAAACAAAAAAGTCCCGATTTAATGGGACTATTTTATTAGATGTTTCTTTCACGTTCTACGGTTTTAAACATGTTACAGGGACCACATAAACTCCATCTTTTCTCCGGTACGCAAAGGGAGCTTTGGCGCACAAAACGAGCATAAAGGCTGGTTCTTTCATTTTGTTTGTATCGATCTTTGAAGCCAATTCTTTCAAGTTTTTTGCGCCTTCTTCAATCAAACTATCCCCACCTAATTTTATTTCAATTAAGCCATAAGATCCGTCTCTTAAGTGAATTACTGCATCACATTCCAAGTTGTTGTTATCTCTATACTGATAAATACTACCGTCTAGGTAGTCTGCATATATTCTTAAATCACGGATACACAAATTTTCAAAAATGAGCCCCATGGTATTTAAGTCGTTTAACAAGTCCTTTGGGCCGAGTTGTAAGGCCGCAGCAGCAATTGAAGGATCAACAAAATATCTCACATCTGTTGTTCTAATAGCAACTTTTGACCTTAAAATTGGATTCCACGCCGGTGAATCCTCAATAACAAAGATTTTAATTAATGCATCTCTATATGAGTAAAGCGTAGCAGGATCAAATGTGCCAGCATGATTAGCCAATACATCTTGCCTAATAGTCTCCAGGGCGGCTCTGGTTCCGACATTTCTAGCATAGGATTTTAGAAATCTTTTTGCTTTTTCTTTATCTCTTTTCACAGAATCTACCCTGCTTATGTCATTAGAGACAACGGCATCAAAATAGTCTATGGCTTGAAAAAGAGCCTGTTTCTCGGCTAACCCTACTGCTTTCGGCCAACCTCCCCTGCAAATTAGAAAGGCTATTTTCTCTAAATCGGCATCGCTTTCAGCAGATATTTCCTTATTTTCGAATAGGTCCCTGATTGCAACTTTGCCGTTTGAATCCTTAGACTCATACAAACTCATTGGTCTCATATAAAGTCTTGAAATCCTTCCGGTTCCGGTATGCATAGACTCATCTATTTTTGCAGGAACGGCAGAGCCTGTTAAAATGAATTGGCCAAATTCATCTCTCTGATCAACTTCATATCTAACCGCATTCCATAAATTTGGAGCTATCTGCCACTCGTCTATTAATCTCGGGGTCTTACCTTCCAGTAGTGTTAGCGGAGAAAGTTCAGCCATAGATTGATACTGCTTACTCATTTCAGGTTGATCCATCGATATAAAACTACCTGCAATCTCTTTGGCGCTGGTAGTCTTGCCACACCATTTGGGTCCCTCTAGTAAAACAGCACCTTTGGCTTCTAATCTTTCACTTAATAATTTATCTATAATCCTTGGTAAATACGTCTTCATAAAGCTCACCTCACTTCTAAGACAAAGAAATTATAACATGTTTTCAAGTATTCGTGCAACTTTTATTCAAGTATTATTACAACTTTCATTCCAGTGTTTGAGCCTTTTTCATTCCAGTGTTTGAGCATTTTTCATTCCAGCGTTTGAGAAAGCACATTCCAATAATTCAGCTTTAAAAAACGAGGGGAAGGATTGATGTATTACTTAGAATTATCAAAAAATCCAATCAAAAAAATCTAAAACAACTTTAAGCAACACAACAATTTTCGAATTTCACGCTTTGTAAAAACTTCGAAACCCTATTCGTTACTATGTTTTTCCTTTTTAATATTATTATGACATCCCCTTAGGGAATCTTATAAGTTATTAAGGTAATTAACTGCCGCCAAAGCGGCACTGGTGCCATCTGCTAACGCCGTTGTTAACTGCCTTGTTTTTTTATTACGGCAGTCACCGGCGACAAAAAGACCAGCGACTTCAGTTAAACAGGATTCATCGGCTACAACATAGCCATCTTGATTTAAAGTTAATAGATTAGTAAAGGGCTCATTAACGGGAACTTGACCAATACAGACAAAAACAGCAGCAACCTTAAATTCCACTAACTCGGAAGTTTTAGTATTACGAAAAACCGCCTTTTCAAGTTCTTCTTCCCCTACTAATTTATTTAGAAGAATCTCTTTAGTAATGGTGATATTTGGGCTTGCTAAAACCTTTTCAACTAAGACTTCTTCGGCGAAAAAACGGTCAAACAGTAGACAAAGATGGACCTTTTTACAAATATTTGCTAAGAGTAAAGCCGACTGTAGAGCACTGTTGGCATCACCGATCAAACAGACCTCTTGATCCGCATAAAATGGACCATCGCAGACCGCACAATAAGACAGTCCACGCCCTACCCATCTTTCCTCATCTTCAAGACCAATTTTCTTATGTTCCGCCCCAGTTGCCACTATCACAGCCTGAGCTTCATAATCATTAAATTTGCACTTAACTTTAAAGATTTCAGCCTTTTCAATTGCTACCACTTCATCTAATTCAAACTCAATACCTAATGCTAAAACCTGCTCAAAGAGACGATTGGCTAAGTCAGCACCGCTCAAAGAAGAAAGGGCAGGATAGTTTTCCACCCGTGGGGAACTTGCTATCTGCCCACCGATAGTCTCCTTTTCTATCAGCAGTACTCTTTTGCCATTTCTTAAGGCATAAATAGCGGCGCCTAGACCAGCTGGGCCACCGCCAATTATGATAATGTCGTACATTTTATTAATGTTTAACCGTCTCTATATACTGCCTGATAAAACTGGCATTTTCATAACGGTCATACTCTTGTTTAGCATTAGGAACTAGTAAAGTTGGCGCCTTCATAATCTTATAATTAAGGCTTAATTCTTTGTTTTCTTCAGCATCGATAAGTCTATATTTTATGCCCGCTTTTTTCAGCATCATCTGGGCCATTTGACAATTTGGACAGGTTTTGGTCGTGAAAAGCAGTAACTGCTCATCATCAGCGTGAAAGACACTTTCTTCAGAAATTTCTTTATTTACGTGATGGTGTTGACCCAGAATGGAATTTTCGGGGACATAAACCATCCGCTCTTTAAACTCTTCAGTTTTCCCGGCATTCCAGTTTTGAACAGGACGGTAGTACCCAGTAATCCGACTATAGATCTCCGTCTTCTCACCACAAACCGGACAAACCACTTCTTCCCCTGCTAAGTAGCCATGACGTTGGCAGACAGAATAAGTCGGCGAGATGGTGTAGTATGGTAATTTATAATTTTCGGCAATGGTTCTAACAAGCTTAGCGGTAGCCTGCCAAGAAGGCAGTTTTTGACCAAGGAAAGTATGAAAAACCGTTCCCGAGGTATAGAGGGTCTGAAGCTCATCTTGAACGTCTAAGGCCTTAAAAAGGTCGTCAGTAAAATTAACTGGTAAATGAGAACTGTTGGTATAGTAAGGTACCGTATCATCTTGCGAAGCTGTGATGATATCCGGATAACGCGTCCGATCGTGTTTAGCCAAACGATAGGCCGTCGATTCCGCCGGCGTGGCTTCAAGATTATAGAGATCGCCATATTGCTCTTGATAATCCGCCAATTTGTTCCGCATGAAATTCAAAACCTCTTTAGTAAATTCAACCGACTTCTTGTGGGTTAGATCTAAACCAAGCCAATTAGCATTCAAACAGGCCTCATTCATACCTACTAAGCCAATGGTTGAAAAGTGGTTCTCAAAGGTTCCTAGATATCTTTTGGTATAAGGATAAAGACCGGCTTCTAAGAACTTCGTGATGACCTCGCGTTTAATTTTTAAAGAACGCGCGGCCAAATTCATCATCTTTTCTAAGCGAACATAAAAGTCTTCTTTATTGCTGGCAAGATAAGCAATGCGCGGCATATTGATGGTCACCACACCCACCGAGCCTGTACTCTCACCACTGCCAAAGAAACCGCCGGATTTCTTTCTTAACTCCCGTAAATCCAAACGCAAGCGGCAGCACATCGAACGCACATCACTTGGCTCCATATCACTATTAATATAATTACTAAAATAAGGTGTGCCATACTTAGCCGTCATGGTAAACAATAAGCGATTGTTTTCGGTATCCGACCAATCAAAATCTTTGGTTATTGAATAGGTTGGAATGGGATATTGGAAACCACGACCATTGGCATCGCCTTCAATCATAATCTCAATAAAGGCCTTGTTGATCATCGCCATTTCCTTTACGCAATCCTTATACTTGAAAGGCATTTCCTTGCCCTTAACAATAGCTGGTAATTCGGCTAAATCATCAGGAACAACCCAGTCCAAGGTAATGTTGGTAAAAGGGGCTTGTGTTCCCCAACGACTTGGAGTATTAACCCCATAGACAAAAGACTGAATGCATTGCTTAGTCTCTTTATAACTTAAATTATCTACCTTGACAAAGGGTGCCAGATAAGTATCAAAAGAAGAGAAAGCTTGGGCTCCAGCCCATTCATTCTGCATGATGCCTAAAAAGTTAGTCATTTGGTTACAAAGCGTTGATAGGTGCGCTGCTGGGGAAGAAGTTATCTTCCCAGGAATGCCGCCTAGTCCTTCGACAATCAATTGTCTGAGCGACCAACCAGCACAGTAACCAGTTAACATTGATAAATCATGAATATGGATATCCGCATTTTTATGGGCGGCTTCTATCTCGTTATCGTAAACTTCAGAAAGCCAGTAGTTAGCGGTAACCGCCCCCGAGTTAGATAAGATTAAACCACCGACGGAATAGGTAACCGTGGAATTTTCCTTAACCCGCCAATCGTTAATCTTGAGGTAGTTATTAACAGTATCTTTATAATCTAAGATTGTCGATTTGACATTTCTTATATTTTCATGTTGCTTCCGATAGAGGATGTAGGCTTTCGCTACATCATCATAAGCCGCTTGAATTAAAACGACTTCCACGCTATCTTGGATGTCCTCAACCGCGATGCATTCTTCTTTGATTTTGGGTTCAAAGTTAGCGGTC
>JAAZGG010000132.1 GCA_012511355.1 bacterium
TAGTTAACTCTTCAAAAGAATTGGGAACGACATTATCATAGTTGTTTGTTAAGACCTTAGCGGTGGCGATGATGTTTTTAGTTTTGTTTTTATAAAGACCAATTGGCTTAATTATTTGTTCAACTTCTTCTTGTTTAGCCATGGCTAATAGTTCAGGACTTGGATATTTCTCAAAGAGTTCTTTTGTGACTTTGTTGACGGCGATATCAGTGGTTTGCGCCGATAAAATAACGGCGATTAATAACTCAAAAAGGCTGTGATAGTTTAATTCACAGCGCGCATTAGGGTAGAGTTCATCAAGATAATTGCTTATTTTTTCTTTATTTGCCATGCTTGTCAACCCAATCAAGATTGGCTATTTTTATGGATTCTTCCATATCTTTGCGCCAATCTTCCGAAATGGTCGTGTAGCCTTCTTTACGCCTTTCTTCCTGCTGTTGCCAGTTTAAAAGAATGCGATCGATATAACGAAAGTTCTTAACCTTAGCGGCCACGGCTTCTTTAAGCGCTAAGACAATTTTATCTTCACCATAACCGAGTTCAAACCAACTTTTTAATGTTTCAATTTCCGTGTAGGTTAGGGGACGACCAAACTCGTTTTCAAAGATGCTATAGATATGTTGAGTGTCGGGTTTGGACTTTTCATCTTTTTGACCTTGTTTAAGAAACTCGGCTACAAGTAACTGTTTGATACCTCTTAGAGAAGTACAGAGTTTGCCGTTTTCTTCTTCTACGAAAATCAGACTTATATTGACTAATTGTGTTAGTATTTCACTGATTTTTTTATAATCTAAATTCATTTTTAAGGCCAGTAATTCCGGACTTATGAGGTTTTCACCTTGCTCAATGCAATAATCGGCAACCAAAAGAACCATAACTTCATCTTCACTTAAAGTCAGGCTTTTATAAGTAGAAATTAGAACGCTTTTCCAATCGATTTGTTTAGCTAATTTGTCATAATTGTTCATAAGAAATACCTCAAGCATCACAATAGCATAATTTTTATATATTTGCAAAAAAATCTGCCCTAAAAGACAGATTGATTTTAAAGTGGTGCGCCCGACACGAATCGAACGTGCGGCCCCAACCTTCGGAGGGTTGTGCTCTAATCCCCTGAGCTACGGGCGCGCTTTAGTTGCGATATAAGTATAATCCAAATGGGCAGGGAATTAAAGATTTTTTATTTTACAGCGCAGGTTTAATCTTTTAAAGAAGTGATAGGAATAATATAAACACCATCAGTGTTTTTATATGCCATATTTCCAACACCATATATCACGCATTTTATTAGTGGTTCTTTGCCGCCACTATTAACGATGCTTTCACAAATTTTTATCAAGTTTTCAGCACCTTCTTCGGCCTTATCAAGACCCAGTTTTATTTCAAACGCACACCAATTGCCATCATCTAATTCTAAAACAGCATCAATTTCATTGCCTCGATAATCTTGATAATGAAATAGTTTTGCATTCATAGCCTGGGCATATATTGATAGATCTCTTTCCACTAGTGCTTCAAACATGAAACCAAAGGTGTTTAAATCACCCATCATTTTTTTAGGCGTTAACTTTAACATTGCACAGGCCATTGCTGGATCAGAAAAATGCCTTTTTTCCATTTGTTTAACTCTTAAGGATGATCTTATGTTAAGCGAAAATGGTTCTTGATTATTAAACAAAAACATTCTATCAAAGGCGTTCAAATATTTGGTTAAGGTGTTTTTGCTAATTGAATCGGCATCGTTTTCTATAATATCTCTTAAAATGCTCTGATTAGATGCTGTTGTTGTTTCGTTTCTAGCTAATGATTTGAGAATTAATTTTGCTTTATGTTCGTTATAATCTATGTCTTTGTCCAATTTTTTTAGGTCGGTTTTTGCTATATTTTCCATATAACTAATGGCAAGTTCACCACAGTCATCTTCAAGAGCATCAATATTTCCGGGCCAACCACCGCGAATTATTAAGTATGCTAATCTTTCAAGTTTTGTTTCTTCTAGAAGTTTTGATTCAAATTTGTTTTCACATAAATCCTTTAAAGATATTAGGCCAGTAGAATCACCTGATTCATATAAAGACATCGTGTTCATTCTGATGCTTTTAATTCTTCCTGTACCACTATGCAAAATGCCCTTATCTACAGGAGTTGATGAGCCAGTTAAAATAATTTGTCCCTTTTCGCCACTTTTATCTACGAAAGACCTTACGGCATCCCATAGTGCTGGCACTTCCTGCCATTCATCAATTAAGCGTGGCTTGTTGCCTTGGAGTACTGTATAAGGCTCGGTTTCAGCTAACAATCTATTAGAAAAGTTACCCGAGGGATCACCAACAAGAAATTCACTATTGGCATGATATGAAGAGGTCCATGTTTTCCCACACCATTTAGGTCCCTCAATGCAAATCGCTCCAAATATTCTTAAGTTTTTCTTAACTAAGGAATCAACTATCCTTGATTTGTATTTTGATTTGTTAACCACTTTTTTCATAGTATTCACCTCATCGCAAGCTGATAGTAGTATAGCATAAAGATAAACATTAATCAACCAAACTGACCAACATTTCGGGTTAAAACTGACCAACATTTCAGACTAAAACTGACCAACATTTCATAAATCAGGAGAAAATCGACCAATTTGTGATAGTAATAAAATGAACAAAAATGTCTTTTTATATTAAAAAGTTCTGACATATTATCAGAATTCTACTTTATTAAGTGGCGTCGCCGAGCAGATTCGAACTGCTGACCTTCCGCTTAGGAGGCGGACGCTCTATCCAGCTGAGCTACGGCGACATCCGCTCAAAAATATAGCATGTAATCAGTAAAAAATCAATTGTTTAAAATAAGGGGTCTGAGTCTTTATTTTCTTAAAAATTAATGCTACAATGGAATGGATTTGGAGGAAGTGCTATGAAGAAATTATTTAAAGAGTTCAAGGACTTCATTAATCGTGGAAATGCTTTAGCTTTGGCTATTGGTGTTATCATCGGTAGCGCCTTTTCGTCGGTTGTTGGTGCGATAAATAGCAAAATTATCTCACCATTGATCGGCTTACTTATCGGTGATGCTGATCTGAGCAATTCTTTGATTACGGTTTTAAAAACAGATGCTGAGGGCAATGTGACTAACGCCATCTATTGGGGTGCTTTTTTACAAGCGGTCATTGATTTTATTCTCATCGCTTTAATTCTATTTATTATCAGTAAGATTGTTTTGACAGTGGTTGCTAAGGCTAAAGAAGTTGTTGATAAGGGGCATGATGAAGAAGTAGTTGTGGCTTCTGAACCAGAACCTGAGCCGGTTAAACCAGCCACGGAAGTTTTACTAGAAGAGATTAGAGATTTATTAAAGGAAGAAAAGAACGCAAAATAAAGAACAAGTTATTGCTTGTTCCTTAGGATATAGTTGTAGATATTACGAATGTTTTCCCAGTCTTGTTTGAAGGTGTCAACCCGTTTGATGCCTTTTTCCTTAATGCGATAGTAATTGCGGATACGACCATTGACTTCAACGTTATAGGTTTCTAATTCCCCAGCAGCTTCTAGACGTCTAAGAATAGGGTAGAGGGTGGATTCAGAAATTTTAACAATAGGGGAAAGACGAGCGATTATTTTATAGCCATAAGAAGGCGTGCTTCGTAAAATGGTCAAAACAAAAATTTCCAGATTATCTTTTTCCAGTTTTGTTAACACAGTTTCGCCCCCTTATTTTTTGATATTATACAATGCGTAGTATAAGCTTTCAAGCCTTAAAATATAAAAATCTATTTTATTTTAAAAATCTTAGGTATAATAA
>JAAZGG010000133.1 GCA_012511355.1 bacterium
TTAAGCATGGGGCTTATGCTTCAACAAATCGCCAAAAATCAAATTTAATTGTCATTGATTCTTCGGCAAAGGCTAGTTCAAAACCCTATCTTTATATTGATGAAAATGATGTCGAAGCCAGCCACGCATCCGCAGTTGGGGATATTTCCGAGGAACAATTGTTTTATTTAATGTCTCGTGGTTTTGATAAAGATTTAGCAAAACGTATGATTATTTTAGGTTATTTCCGACCAGTTTTAGATCGCTTGAGTGATTCAAAAATTAAAGAGCAAATTGTTAACCAGATTAAGGGGGTAATTGATAATGTTTGATGTTCAAAAAATTCGTCGTGATTTCCCAATGTTAAATAGAGAAAATCCAACTATTTTTCTCGATAATGCGAGTACGACTTTCAAACCACAATGTGTTATTCAAGCAGTAACCGATTATTATTCAAATTATTGCTCGAATATTCACGAGGGTGATTATGATATAAGTTATCAAGCCCAGAAAGAATTTGATCATGCTCGGGAAAAAATCGCGAAATTTATCAATGCCGATAGCCGAGAAATCTGATTTACTGCGGGTGATACCGCTTCAATGAATATATTGGCTTTTGCTATTTCGGACACTTTAGAGCCAGGTGATGAAGTCCTTTTGACAGTAGCTGAACATGCTTCTAATATTTTACCTTGGTTTAGAAAGCAGGAGGAAAAGCACATTGTTATCAACTATATACCTTTAACCGCTAATGGTCGCTTGACTGTAGAAAACGTTGCCAAAACTATAAGCCCGAAAACCCGTGTGATTTCCATTGCCAATATTACAAATGTTTTGGGTTACACCGTTGATGTTAAGGCTATTTGTGAATTGGCCCATAAACACAATATTTTAGTTGTTATTGATGGAGCTCAGGGCGTTCCGCGTACCAAGACAGATGTCAAGGAGTGGGATTGTGATTTTTTAGCTTTCTCATCTCACAAGATGTGTGGTCCAACAGGTGTGGGGGTTTTATATGGTAAATATGAGCATTTACTCAAACTTACTCCACCTTTTATGGGGGGTGGGATGAATAGTCGTTTTGATACTTGTGGTAATTATTCATTGATGTTGCCGCCTTTAAAATTTGAGTTTGGCACTCAACATATAGCAGGAGTTATTGGCTTTGGAGCGGCTATTGATTACATTGAAAGTATTGGTATTGAAAAAATTAGTGAATATGAACGAAAGCTTAAAGCATACGCAGTCAAACGTCTTCAAGCAGAAGTGCCCAATATTAAAATTTATAATGCTGATAATGACAGCGGTATTATTACCTTTAATATAGAAGGGATTTTTGCCCAAGATTTGGCTACCCATTTCAATGCTCATAATATCTGTGTTCGCTCAGGACAACACTGTGCCAAGATTCTTTTAGACTACTTAGGAACAGCAGCAACTGTGCGTGCTAGTGTTTATTTTTATAACACTAAAGAGGAAATAGATGCCTTTGTCGAAGCTGCTAAGAAGGGAGAAGATTACCTTGATGCCTTTTTCGAATGATCCCACGTTCATGCGGGAAATCATCCTTGATCATTACAAATATCCGCGCAATAAACATCAACCAAACGATGCGAGTTATAAGAGCATCCACATGGATTCTGTCTCTTGCATTGATGATTTTTATATTTATCTCAAGGTAGAAAAAGATGTAGTAAAAGATGTTTGCTTTGAAGGAGTAGGCTGTGCAATCTCTACAGCTACCACTTCAGTTATGACCGAGTTAGTAAAAGGCAAGAGTGTTGAAGAAGCTAAAAAAATAGTTAAAAACTACCTAACAATGGTCCAAAACACTGGAGAATATGATGAAGACCTGTTAGAGGAAGCCAATGCTTTTAGTCAAACTTATAAGCAAGCTAATCGCATTAAATGTGCTAGTCTTACTTGGCTTGGTTTAGCACAATTACTAGAGAATGGTGAGACAAAAAATGAATAAAGAATACAAATATGGTTTTAAAGATAAAGATGTTTCAATCTTAAAAACTGCCAAAGGACTAAACGAGGAAATTGTTAGAGAAATATCCCGTCTTAAAGAAGAACCAAAATGGATGGAGGAATTTCGTCTTAAGAGTTATCGTCACTTTAAAAAGGAGCCACTACCAAGTTTTGGTCCTGATTTAAGTTTTTTAGATTTTGATGAATATACTTATTTTATCCGCCCAGCCGATAAGGTTAGTAATGATTGGGCCGATGTACCTGAGGAAATCAAAAACACTTTCAATCGTTTGGGCATCCCCAAAGCTGAACAGTTGTTTTTAGCTGGTGTTTCAACGCAGTATGAATCGGAAGTTGTTTATCATAATATGCTCCAAGAGGTTAAAGAAAAAGGCGTTATATTTTTGGATACTGATACGGCTCTAAAAAAATATCCTGAATTGTTTAAAGAATATTTTAATACTGTTGTTCCTTATTACGACAATAAATTTTCCGCTTTAAATGCTGCTGTTTGGTCGGGAGGCTCTTTTATTTATGTTCCTAAGGGCGTTAATCTAGAAAAACCACTTCAATCTTATTTTCGCATCAATAGTGAACGCATGGGGCAATTTGAAAGAACTTTAATCATTGTCGATGAGGGTGCGGATCTTCATTATGTTGAGGGTTGTACGGCCCCTATTTATTCTAAAGAATCACTGCATGCGGCAGTGGTTGAAATAATTGTTAAAAAAGGTGCCAAATGTCGTTATTCCACGATTCAAAATTGGTCAACTAATATTGTTAATCTAGTAACTAAACGGGCCTATGTTTACGAGGGTGGAATGATGGATTGGATTGATGGTAATATCGGTTCGCAGACTAATATGAAATATCCTGCCTGTATACTTGCAGGTAAA
>JAAZGG010000134.1 GCA_012511355.1 bacterium
GCCTTTAATTGCCTTGCTTTTAAGTTCGCTAATAAGCATTCCAATTATGTTTGTTACCAGAGCTTTTAAAAAGATAACGGCTCTTTATGTAATTACAGTATTTGTTCTTTTTGTGGGGGTCTTATTTGGTATTTATTCTTTGCTTCAAAGCTTACCAGATCCCTTGCGCTTAAAGGCTCTGTACAACGCTGTTTAACTTGCCATTGATTAGTCTGCTGGTCTAATTGCCAACAATTCATTTTTATATGTTTGGGCGGCTGATTTTGCCTTTGGCCAAAAAACTTTAGTATCTATACTTTACCTTTTAGCGGTAATCGTTGTTCTATTAATTCTTAATTTAGTATTATCTAAACCTTTATTCTTTAGTTTGGCTTGTCAGAGTGGCGAGCGGGCTAGAATAAAGGTGCACAAAAGACGGAGTCTTAAGGCTAGACGTACTTATAGAGCCTTTTTACAGAAGGAATTTACGCTGTCCTTTAGAAAATTTGGACAATTGATTTCTGAATATACCCTTATCGCTTTGTTACCATTCTTCTTGTATCTAGTAAATGGTATTGTAGGCGCTTTGATTTTAAATGGTTATGGACGAATTATTGTGATTGGGATGAACATGGTTTTAAGTCTTTTATTTATCACGGCTTCCAATCAATCAGCCGCGACGGCTTTGAGTAAAGAGGGTGGCGAGTTTGTTTTACTGAAAACATCACCAGCTAAAACCCATTTAATCTGCTGGGCCAAGTTAACGACTAACGTGGTAATAAGCACCATCTTTATTGCTCTTTCCTTAGGGGTTGTCGGTTTATTTGGTGTTATTGCCCCTATTACTTTGCTACAGATGTTTGTAATCTGCTTCATTTGTAATATCGCTCATATTCTGTGGTCAATGCAATTAGATATTAAGAATCCTTTGATGCATGAGTATGCGATGGTTGGGGAGGTTAGCGACAATAAAAATGTTGGTCGCAGCATTCTCTATGGCTTTTTACTGGCCTTTATCATTGGCCTTATCTCGGCCGTAGTTTACTTTATCTATCCCGATACCAAGGCTTTTATAGTTATGTCAATTCTAAGCTTTGTCTTCTTATTAATCAGAGCCTATCTCTTTAACTTGAATTTACGCTGTCTATTTAGTGACCTGGAACTTTAGGAGGAAATTATGAACAAGAAAACAACAATTATTATCGCTTTCCTCTTTGCCGCCATTGGGATTATCCTCACTGGTCTTTTTGGCGAGGCCGCTTCTTCCAGTGATTATAAAATGGCAACTTATTGTGAATTCAACGTTGAAACCGAAGAGATAAAAATTCGGGAAGATGGTAAGAAATATATGGATATGCCCCAACTTGCAGTGGGCGATTCTTACTCAATCTATTTAAATGAATATATCAGATATGATGAGGAAGCGACTTTGGATATCAGTGAAATTGATGTCAAGTTAGCGACTAATCATCCAGAAGCGGTGACGCTGCGCAATGTCTTTATTCTAACCTTTGATGCTACGAGTAAGGCCTTGCCAGCTGACTTATCAGTGAAGATTACAATTAGCACCAATGATGGTAGCAATCTCAGCGATAAACTCTACATCGTGAATGATCCATCGGATATTCCAATTGAGATTGATCCTGATTTCTAGCTAATTTGTATAAAAATTAAAAAAAGGAGGTTTTTCTATGAGAATAATAAGAAAGCGCTTGTTAGGTCTTCTATGTATCCTAAGCCTTGGAGCGGCGGCGGTTATTGGCTTAACAAGTTGTGGTGGCGGCGGAAGCGGTGTCGTTTACAAGGTAAATTTTTATCGTGATACCAAAACGCTGTGGCAGACCATGGAAATTGATGCCGATAAAGATTTAACTTTACCGGAAGACCCTGAACGTGATGGCTTCGTTTTTATTGGCTGGTATACTGATAAAGAGTATACGAATGCCTTTGATAAAGATGCCCCCATTAAAGGCAATGTAACGCTTTATGCGGCTTGGAAAGCTTTGCCGGCGGCACCGACTAATTTAAAGTGGAACAAAACGACTGAAACTTTAAGTTGGGAGGCTAAAACAGGGGAAAATGTTTCTTACATCCTAACTTACACTAAGGATGGTCAAGAAAAGACGGAAACCCTTGATAAATTATCTTATACTTTCACCGAGGTTGGTAATTATCAAGCAAGTGTCGTTGTAAAAGAGGGCGAAGACAGTTCTAAACCGAGTTCTATTTTAAGTTTTAGTATTGTAGCTCCTAAATACACGGTCAAATTCAAAGATGGGGAAGCGGATTATGCGACAGCCGAAGTTCTTAATCAAGCGGTAACTTTACCGGCTGCTCCAACCAAAGTTGATGCCCATTTCAAGGGCTGGTATACTGATACGACCTTTGATACCGTCTTTGATGAGACAAGAGCTAATACTTTCTTTGATTCAACGATCAGAAAAGATCAAACAATCAGTGTTTTTGCTAAGTGGGAATATAAACCGGTAGCTCCAGCCAAGGTTGAAAGAATAACTTATAATGATGCTAAGTTAGGACAAGAGCAAAAACTCTACTGGCAGGCCTCTACTGATGCTAATTTTGATTATTATGGTATTAAAATTACGACAATGGATGGAACTTCTGTTGAGACGGCTACTAATCTAAAGACTCCACAGTTTGTTCTTAATAATGCTAAGTATACGGCAGGGGTCACTTATTATGCCGAAATCAGAGTGATTTCTAAACTGACATGGGAAGAGCAGCAAATACAATCGGAAACTGCTACTAAGGAATTTAAATTCAATATCGTTCCTGAGGATCGTTTCACGGTGACTTTCAAAGTCGATGGCGTGAAATACAGCAGCGATAATGTTCAAGATGGCGAAACCGCTACTTTACCACCAGTGGTACCAACCAAGCCCAATTTTGTCTTTGTTAAATGGGTGCTAGCTGATAATACCGAGTTTAAAGCGACAACCGTGGTGACGGCCGACGTAGATGTGCATGCTTACTTTGCGGCTTAAC
>JAAZGG010000135.1 GCA_012511355.1 bacterium
AACGAGTACCTTGATGGGGACATCATCGTCTTAACCGCTCATCAATGTCATCGTTATCAAAACAAGTTTGGTTTATTAATTCTAGATGAATACGACGCTTTTCCTTTAAAAGGTGATGAAACTTTGTTAAGGATTGTAAAACGAACTTGTTACGGGAAAAAGATTTACTTAAGTGCAACTTTTAGCGAAGAGGAACTTTTTGGTAAAGCCTATCTTGAACTAAGAAAAAGATATCATCAGTATGATTTGCCAATCCCTAGGATTATATTAGGCAATCGCCTTATGCTTTTTTTAAAATTATTGGCCTTTATCCATAAAAACAAAGCCAGACCTAAAATTATTTTTGTTCCCACAATCAAAGGCGGAGAAAAACTTCAAAGAAGACTGCGCTACCTTCTTGTGTTTGCTAGGCTCTTTACTAGTGAGAGTTCAAACAAAACCGCCTTATATCGAGCAATTAAAGCGGGGAAGTATAAAACGATTATCGCGACCACCATTTTAGAAAGAGGCATAACGATTAAGGATCTACAAGTTGCCGTTTTTGGAAGTGAACATCCGATTTTTGATTATCGAACCCTTATTCAAATTGAAGGTCGAGTAGGTCGGAAAAAAGAAACACCAATGGGACAAGTTATCTTTTTTGCGACAGAAGTTACTAAAGACATGGAAAGGGCAATCAATGAAATTGTTGATAAAAACAATTGCCTGCGCCTTTCTTAAAACGCGTTGTTTGTGTTGTAGTAAAGTCATGAAAGCTAAAGACAGTCAAACCATCTATGCAAAATTTGGACTTTGTCAAAACTGTTATAAAAAAATGCCTTTCATCTACCAACACTTCAATTTAATTGGCATACCTGGATTAGCTATTTACGAATATAGTGGTTTGATTAAGGATTCTTTATTAGCTTTAAAAGTTAATGGTGATCGTGAAATTGCTAAAATCTTTTTTGGACCAATTGCTGGATTTTTACGTTTAAAGTATACAGGCTATACCATTCTTCCTGTGCCGTCTATTAGTAGTCAAGACCGTTTGCGTACTTTCAATCACGTTTATGAAATTGCTAAAATTTTACGGTTACCAATTGAAAAAGCCTTTGTTAAAACCCAAAGTTGGAAACAGAGCGGAAAGAGTCAAACAAAGCGGACTTATATTAGAAAAGTTTTAAAAATAAATAAAGAATTAGATCCCACGAAAAAATATTTAATCGTTGATGATATTATGACAACGGGAGAGACTTTAAAGGCCTGTATAAATTTAATTAAACCCCCACATAGAAGAACTTTGAAGATTTTAGTTGTTGCTATACATAAAAACCGCAAAAAAAGCCGAAAAACTCTTGCCGATTTTAATTAAAAGGCGTATAATCAAAAAAGGAATTCCCATTATTTGAGAGGTATCATGATACTCTTCATTCAAATTTAAATGAAAGGAGAGAAAAAGATGTCTAAAGGGCACGTTAAATGGTTTAATGCCGGAAAAGGCTTTGGTTTTGTTAATCCCAGCGATGATCCAAAGAAAGATGTGTTTGTTCATTACAGCGAAATTCTTGTGGACGGCTACAAAACCTTAAAAGATGGTCAAGAAGTTGAATTCGATTTAGTCGAAACAGCGAGAGGACCCCAAGCCATGAATGTCAAGCTCAAGAAAGTTAATTCGGAATTATAGTTTTATAAGTAGTGGCGGAATAAGTTTTACCGCCTTTTATATTTATAATTATTCCCATGTATGTTACAATAATATACTGAACTATTCGCAATTGAAAGGAGGCCAAATATGGCTGCCAAATTTTTAGATAGATTATTTCGGGTTGATCAAAAACAACTAAAAGCCTTAGATAAAAAGGCCAATGAAGTCGAGGCGTATAAAGAAGAAATGGCGGCTCTTTCAGATGAAGAGTTGAAAGCTAAAACGCCTTATTTTAGACAACTCCTTGCCGATGGAAAAACCTTAGACGATATTTTGCCTGAGGCTTTTGCGGTAGCAAGAGAGGCGGCTAAAAGAGTTCTTGGTGAATTTCCGTATCACGTTCAGGTAATCGGAGCCATTGCCCTGCATCGGGGGGATGTTGCTGAAATGAAAACGGGAGAAGGAAAAACTTTAACGGCCACCATGTGCATCTATTTAAATGCCCTTTCAGGCGAAGGTGTTCATGTTGTTACTGTCAACGAATACTTAGCAAAAAGAGACTCGGAGTGGATGGGAGCAATTTATCGCTTTTTGGGTTTGACAGTCGGTTGCAATTATCGAGAGTTAAACGCTCAAGAAAAAAGGGCGGTTTATCAATGCGATATAACATACACAACAAACTCCGAATTGGGATTTGATTATCTCCGCGATAATATGGCGGTTTCCAAATTTAATCGTGTTTTGCGTGGCTTAAAGATGTGCATCATTGATGAAGCCGACTCTATTTTAATCGATGAATCACGGACACCGCTTATTATCTCGGGGGGCAAAAAGAAAACCGCCAATCTTTATAGGTTAGCGGATCGTTTTGCTAAAGCTGTTCAAGAAGAAAAGCATTACAATATTGATCTAGAAACTAAAACAATTAACTTAACGGCGGACGGAATTAAATTCGCCGAGTCAATGTTTAGAATTGATAATTTATATGCTTTGGAACACACAGCCCTAGTTCACCATATCCATAATGCTTTAAAAGCCAATTATATTATGGGTCGAGATGTAGACTACATGGTTCAAGAAGGCGAAATTGTTATTGTTGATCAATTCACGGGAAGACAATTAAAAGGGCGGACTTATTCTGATGGTCTCCATCAGGCAATAGAAGCTAAAGAGGGTGTAAAAATCAATGAAGAAACCAGCGTTTTAGCGACAATCACCTATCAGAACTTCTTCCGTCTTTATGAAAAAATAGGCGGAATGACTGGTACAGCCAAAACAGAAGAAGAGGAATTTTTGGAGACCTATAATATGCGGGTTGTTGAGATTCCCACCAATCGTCCTATCAAGCGGATTGATGCTCCTGATTTGGTTTATGCCAAAAAAGAGTATAAATACAAGGCCATGATTGAAGAAATAAAAGAAAGACATGAGGCCGGACAACCGATTTTAATTGGTACAATTGCGGTAGAGACCAGTGAATATATTTCAAAACTCTTAAAAAGAGCTGGTCTAAGACACGAAGTTTTAAACGCCAAGAATCACGAACGGGAAGCCGAAATTATTAAACATGCCGGTGAAAAAGGCGCCATTACTTTGGCGACCAACATGGCTGGACGTGGAACAGATATTAAGTTGGGACCTGGCGTTAAAGAATTAGGTGGTTTAGCGGTCATCGGTAGCGAAAGACATGAGGCACGGCGTATTGATAACCAATTGAGAGGTCGTAGTGGTCGTCAAGGCGACCCCGGTTATTCTCGTTTTTATGTCTCCTTGGAAGACGATTTGATGTTGCGTTTTGGTGGCCGGACAGCCGGGTTATTTAGAGCCTTGGGTGAAGATGCTCTTGAATCTCGCATGATTACCAAGATTATCACTTCAGCTCAAACTCGAGTTGAAGGTGCTAACTATGATGTTAGAAAGAATTTACTTGGTTATGACGATGTTTTGAGACAACAAAGAGAAATCATCTATAAGCAACGCGATGAGGTTATCTTTAAAGATGATGTTCATGATAGTTTAGTTGATCTTTTTGATAAGGTGGCTGAAGGCCTAGTAAATAAAGCCATTTATATTGAAGATAAAGAAAACAAGGTTGATAAGGCAAAATTAGTTACTATTTTAACCGAACAGATGTTGCCAGCAGGAAGTTTAAAGGAAAGCGATATCAAAACCTTTGATATTTATGATGTCATTGATGAAACAAGAGATCTTCTTTTAAATACCTTCATGAAACGAAAAGAAGAGTGGGGCGAAGAAATTTTTAGAGAGGTTGAAAAACAAATTTTACTCAGGACCATTGATAAGAATTGGACAGACCATATTGATAGAATGGCTAAACTTCGGGATGGAATTGGATTAAGAGCTTATGCCAACACTAACCCTCTCCAAAGTTACGTGAATGAGGGTTACCAAATGTTCCAAGATATGGTTCAACGTATTGCTGATGAAACGGTTTTCTATTGTTTACACGCAGTAGTGCGCGTCAATCCTCAAGCGGCCAAAAACTAATTTATAGGGTGGGTGGAATCAATGTTAGAAATATATGAAATGAATTTACAAGCCGAGTCCTTTAGGACTAAATTGAAAGAATTGGGTGACTCTCTTTGACCTGCCTAGCAAAGAAGAACAGGTAAAAAAATTAGAAGCTAAAACTATAGAGCCCGACTTTTGGCAAGACAAGAATCAGGCTCAAAAAACCATCAAACAAATCAACACTTTAAAGAATACAATTAATGGTTATCAGGAGTTAGTTGTTTTGACTAATAATTTTCTTGATGAATTAAAACTTCTTAAAGAAGAGTATAGTGAAGAAATGCATGAATTACTTGAGAAGGATTTTAAAAAAGTATCTAAAAAAGTTGAGACTTTTGAAATGTTAATTCTTCTTAATCAGGACTATGATTATAACGATGCCCTAGTAGAAATTCACCCAGGAGCTGGGGGAACGGAAAGCCAAGATTGGGCGGAAATGTTATTAAGAATGTATGTTCGTTATAGCGAAAGTAAAGATTATAAAGTTGAAATATTGGATTATCAAGCGGGCGATGAAGCGGGAATTAAAAGTGTGACCTTTATTGTTCATGGGCCTAACGCTTATGGTTATTTAAAAGCCGAGCAAGGTGTTCACCGACTGGTGCGTATCTCGCCTTTTGATGCTTCAGGTCGGCGTCATACTTCTTTTTCATCGGTCGAAGTTATCCCAGTTTTTAACGAAGATAGCGAAGTTGTTGTTGATGAAGCCGATCTTAGAATAGACACTTATCGTGCGAGTGGTGCCGGAGGACAACATGTCAATAAAACCGATTCCGCCGTAAGGATCACCCATCTTCCTACGGGCATTGTGGTCTGTTGCCAATCGCAGCGGTCACAAATGCAAAATCGCGAAAAGGCTATGTTAACATTGAAGTCGAAATTATATCAAAAGCAATTAGAAGAAAAAGAACGACAATTAGATAGTTTACGGGGAGAGCAGAAAGCTATTGAGTGGGGTTCGCAAATTCGCTCTTATGTTTTTTGTCCCTATTGTTTAGTCAAAGATCATCGTTCTAATTATGAAAGTGCGGATACTGAGTCGGTTATGGATGGCGATATAGATCAATTTATCTATGCTTATCTTAAAACGAAGGTGGTTTAATCATGGAAGAACGCCCTTTTAAATTAGTTTCTCCTTTTCAGCCAACTGGCGATCAGCCTGAGGCCATTAAAACGTTGGTAGAGGGGCTACGTGCTAACAAAAGATATCAGGTTTTACTAGGGGCAACAGGAACGGGGAAAACCTACACAATTGCTAATGTAATCGCCCAAATTCAAAGACCAACTTTAGTTATGGTTCACAATAAGACTTTAGCTGGTCAACTTTATAGTGAGTTAAAAAGTTTTTTCCCTGAAAATCGTGTAGAATACTTCATCTCAAACTTTGATTTTTATCAACCTGAAGCTTATATTCCCAAAAGCGACACATATATTGAAAAAAGTGCTGATATGAATATGGAAATTGAAATGATGCGCAATGCGGCCATCAACTCAGCTTTGACCCGCGGCGATACTATTATTGTTGCTTCTGTTGCCGCAATTTATGCTTTAAATGATCCGGAAGAATATTCAAGTTTACTTTTTTCTTTACGAGTGGGGGAAAGCATTAATCGTAGAGACATCGTCAGGTTGTTGATTAATGCTCAATATAAACGAACGATGCTTGATTTAGTGCCAGGGAGTTTTCGTGTTCGTGGCGATGTTTTAGAAATCGCCCCGCCATATACCGATCGAGTGTTTATTAGAGTTGAACTCTTTGCAGATGTGGTTGAACGGATAAGTGAAGTTGATCCTTTAGCAGGGACAACCCAAAGAACTTATCAATATATCCCGATTTATCCAGCGGAATCTCATGCCTCTAGTCAAAAACGTTTAAATGAGGCGGTTCAAACAATTTTAGAAGAACTTGTTATAGAAGTTCAAAAATTTAAGGATGCTGGGAAATTATTAGAGGCAGAACGTTTAGATCAACGAACGCGCCGTGATGTTGAACAAATTGAAGAATATGGAATTTGTCCTGGAATTGAGAACTATTCTCGACATATTGATAAACGTAAAAAAGGCGAAGCTCCGTTTACCATTATGGACTATTTTAAAGAGCGGAATTATCTAGTGATTGTTGATGAATCACATGTTTCTTTGCCACAGATTAGAGGAATGTATAATGGAGATCGTTCTCGTAAAGAAACACTAGTTAAATATGGTTTTCGTTTACCTAGCGCCCTTGATAATCGTCCTTTAAAATTTGCAGAATTTGAAAAACGCATTTCTAATGTGATTTTTACCTCAGCCACC
>JAAZGG010000136.1 GCA_012511355.1 bacterium
ATAGTACGATTGGTTATGTGTCGCCTTTTGAGTTTGAGAGACGATACTATGATAGTCTTACTGAGTCAGACAAAGTTGCCTGACTCAAGCAATCCACTCTCCGATATACTCGGGGCGGTTCAATATGGCTCATGAATATCTGAGGCAAGTAGGTGTTCCACTCGCTTTTGTAAGCAACCTCGCAGAAAGAATGCTTTTCTTTGCAAAGCGAGCTGGTATTCCTGAGCAAGATGACCCAGAAGGTATTAAGTCTTGGCAGCAGACTCTTCTTTCCTATCTAAATTTACCCTTTAGTATTACGGCAAAAAAAGCAGTAGAACAAGATATCGATGGCTACTACACTCAAACGTTTTTACGTGTATATAGTAACGCAGGTCAAACCGATGAGCATTCTAATCCTGTTGAAAGAGCTATGGCTCAGGCCTTTAGTGATTCAAATGAAAGCGTTATATCGACCTTAAAACGTTCTCAACAGCCATATCTTATGCTTAATGACGGTTTACTTGGGATATTCATACCAGGAGGTGATGAGCGTGAGTATGAGTTTCGTGTTGATGATGAAATTACAATCCACAAATCGGGCATTGAGGATGAATTTTTGCCAATAAATCATGTGTTGGCGAAAGAAGTAAAAATAAAAGATAGACGAAGTGAACAAGCTACAACGACTCGGTTATGGGAAGATAAACGCACTAATCGTTTATTGTTTTTCTCTGATGCGGGAAGACTTAAAAACTCTGGATACTTAAATCAAGCAGAGACTTTAACTCTTCCACCTGGTCGTTATATTTGTTTGAGTCGTTTTCAACCTAGAGACTTTGAAGCAGAGCAGTTATGGGATGAACCCTCTTTATATCTTCTAGGTATTGATGCTCACCCAGATCAAGAAATTATTATTAAAAACGGACCTGCTTGTTTAACTATTCAGGGTGAAAGTCAACCTTATATATGCTGGAATTCACCAAGTAAAACATCAAATGAGGGTATTGATATCCGTTATGGACAATTGAAACTTATAGTTCAACTGTCTACTGGTATGAATCAGTTGGAAGAAGGCCATTATCAGCTTCAATTATCGTGCAGAGCCTCTACTGATAAGTTAGTAATACCATTAGAATTTGATGAAACTGGTACAAGTGAAATAGATTTAACTGACTATATACGTCAAAGAAAGGATTGGTTGCCCTTTGGTCTTAGAAGGCTTTTAGTCGAAATGACGAGATCTGGTGAAAAACGTGCAATTATTAGAAGTTCGATTTTTTATTGGCACGGTTTAAGTGCGATCAGCTCTGGAATGACTTTGTTGTGTGAACAATTGCCTGAGAATTTGAGACTCGATCTATCTGAAAATATTAAGAAAACAGATGATTTTAAATATCAACCCGAAAGTAGTTATTCAAAAGCTTTCCGTCTTGTTTTTGAGTTGAGCCACAACCGTTATCAAAACATATCATGGAATGTGCCAGGGATTTTTATAGAAGTAGAGAGTGAGCCGAAACATGGAAAGTCATCACGCGTAAGCCGTAAAGCTGGAGATGTTGAGACTGTATCTTTACTTTCTAATAAACAGATTTATATTAGTGCAAATGAGCCAGGAACGCTTTCTGTTGGTGATTGGTCTCTTTATGTTGATTTTGTTAGCTATCCAACTAAGCGTCTATCAGCTTCTATGCTCGCCAGTCGAATTACATCACAAGATTCATCTCTAACTTTTGTCAGTGATTTGACAGGGACAAAAATCACTCTTCTAGAACTTAGACAACCACATTTTGTTGAAAATATTGAAAGTAGATTAAATACTAATCAAATTTTACTCTCGTTTCAAACAGCAAAGAAGTTACAGGGACTCAGAATTGCTGGTGAGGATGTGATCTTTGGTACAAAAATAAATATAACTATTGATGATGGAATAAAGTCATCTGAGCACTGTGAATCTAGTCGTGTCAAAATCATGAGCATCCCATCAAATGATGATGGCTATCGTTCATTGATTACTTTTGAGTTAAAGGATTTAGATGCGAGTGCATTTGTATTCCGACTTGATGGAAAAATCGGCGACGTTTGGGGTTGTCTTGAAAATGAGCAACAAGGAATACATGCTTTTGGGGTGTTTTTTGCAGATGATGGAAGGTATGTTAATGAGGGGGATTTTTTTGGGTTTCTTGATGAGCTTTCGGATCGTCAAAGCCTTGAGATATTAAAACGTGTTCAAAGATTAATGCTACCTCGTTACTCTCATCAAAGTTGGAGTCAGCTGTCGTGGCTGTTATCGATTTGGAGTCATCTGGTAAAAAGATGGAAAGATCGTGAAAATGAAGCAATGGAGACCTTATTTGAGTTAGCAACTTTACGTCCAATGGTGAGTACTGACCCGGCTTGGTTATCTCAGTATAGTGTAGGGGCACAACTCCCTAAAATTTTTTCCCAACCTGTCGAGGAATATAAAAACATTAACTTTGAGTCATGCGATCTATCAAGAGCGGTGCGAGTAGCGGTAGAAGTCAATGAGCGCTATCCTAATGTTTTCCCTGATTTAATTCATGTTTCTGTAGCATCAGCTTTTGAAAATATTGCTGCCATGCAAAATGGAGCAAAACCAGTTGGTTTTAACCTTAAAACATATGTTGAGGCACTTAAAGGGACTCAAAATACTTTTGAAACTAGACTCAAATTAGAAAACGACTCTTATTCGCCAAATTCAGGAGAGTGGTTGGGCCCTGCTCATTTATTATCTGCAAAAAGAGCATTAGAGACAATGTATGAACGTACATTGTCAGGTAATGAACGTAGCCGTGGAAATGCAATTTATTTATCGCGCTTTCTCAAACAATGTTACACATCTTTTAATAATGGACACTTAAATGGTCAGAGCTTTCGTATAGAGCCTTCGCCTAAACCTTTTGATGAAAATACACCACCAGAGTTTGCCCAAAGACAAGAGAACTTGAGACTATTGGAGCATTGTTTGTCTGTTTTAGCTTATTACTATAGACTTGCAGCGCGTCAACCAGAAAGGTTTGAAGAGTTTATGACTTTGTTAGAAAAGACTGAGGTGCCTATTGTTCCGAGCCTTACTTATCTCTTGCAAGTTGGTGATGCACTGTTTGCTTATTACTTTTTACTTTGGGAATTTGTATTAAAAGAGGATGATTAAAATGAAAGATACTAATCCAATTGATTTAGTTGATGATCTTAAAGTCGTCCTTCAACGATATGTGGCTACTACATTACCAATAAGTCGAAATTACCCAAGACTAGCACAAGAATTTAAAGAGATTCTTTCAGAGCAAACATTAGTGAATGGCCCTTATGTGGAAGCGCTTCCAGATTTTGAAAAAGGTTGTTCTCTTGAGTCATTATTGGTTAAAAATGGTGGATATATTCATGATGCTTTTGAAAATTTGCCAGATATTAAACGTAAGCTTCATCTACATCAAGAGAGAGCCTTAGAGTTAGCCTCTCGTGATGGCAAGAGTTTATTAGTTGCTACGGGTACTGGTAGTGGTAAAACAGAAACTTTTCTATATCCGATTGTCGATCAAATCTTATCGGAGCAAAATAGAGATCAGCCGGGTGTTCGTGCGTTATTGATTTATCCAATGAACGCATTGGCTAATGATCAACTTTATTATCGAGTTGCCCCCTTATTGGCTAGGTATTTAAAAGAGTATGGTCTGACATTTGGTCGATACACGGGTCAAATTAAAGCCAATGTAAAGCGTGATGAAGAAGAATCCCGCTTGCTCAATAATACGAAACTCATGGAGGAGTTAGGCAACCCAGATCAGATACCTAAGAACTGGTTGCTTACACGTGATGAGATGCTTAATAACCCGCCAGATATACTCATCACTAACTATGCAATGCTTGAGCATCTTTTACTGTTACCTAAGAATGAGCGACTGTTTGTGACTAGTGCTCTTCGTTTTATTGTATTAGATGAAATACACACCTATCGTGGCTCACAAGCTACCGAAGTTGCTTATTTACTTAGAAAATTAAAAAATAGACTTAAGTTAGAGAGACCTTTACAAGTCTTTGGAACAAGTGCGAGCTTAGCCGAAGGTGAAGATGCTGACATAAAGTTAAAAGAATTTGGAAAATCACTTTTTGGTGAAGATGTCCATGAAATTGTGAGAGGAAGACGTATCGCTCATCACAAGTTGCAGGTTGATGAGCCGTCAACTTTTTCATTAAGTGTTAATGAGTGGTGTAGAGTAGGAGAAATTCTAGAAGAACTTTTTAGTGCTTCTAATGTAGCGCCGACAATAGAACAATGGAATGGTTTGCTGAAGTCTAAAGGCTTTAGTCGTGATGAGTTAATGTGTCAAAACGAAGATACGATTCAAAAGTTCTTTGTTAATCGTTTTTCCCAAAACAATGAGATTAAGCAAGTTGCTAAAGAGTTAGATGATGGAAAGATTCAACGTTTTCATGATTTAGCTTTAAAGGTATTTGATTTTAATGAGGAGGTTAGTCCTACAAACGAAGATAAATACCTTGCTTTAAGCTCAGTTATCCGTTTGGGTATGATTGCAAGGATAGATAGTGGTAGTTTTCCATTATTGCCAGGTCGATATCATCTCGCAGTTAATAGTTTGGAGGGGGTGGCTATACTTCCTGCTAATGATAAAGAAGGCTGGTCTAAAGTAAAAGCAACCAATGTTTATAAAGATGAGTTGGGGATCTATTATCCCTTGTTAACTTGCCGTAAATGTGGTCAACCATATATTGAAGGGTTTGAAAGTAAAGGCAAGACATTATCTAATTGTCCTTCAAATGAGCGAGGCAAGAAAGAAGATCGTCGAGTTTTTTGGCTTGGAACACCAGTAAGTCATGTCAATGATGAAGAAGATGAAATCGATATAGAAACAGACGTCTCCTCCACAAACGAAAAATATTGGCTAAACGTTATAACAGGAGAGTTAGGGCAAACAGAAAATGCTATACCTCTTTATTCTGTTCAAACGCAGTTAGATGAGTTGGATAATGCTCATTACGTTAAAAAGTGCCCAGCATGCGGAGGAACTTCATCAAATAATCAAAGAGAAGTTATTACTCGTATGCATCCTGGTAATGAAGCATTGGGTAGTGTGGTAACTCAGCGGGTATTAGAGGCTCTACCTCCTAGTGTTATTGACCATTATGATCCTCGACCAGCACAAGGTCGAAACTTATTGTCTTTTTCAGACAATCGACAGGATGCTGCTTTTTTTGCACCATATTTTGAGCGTACTGCAGGGCTTGTTTCATTACGTAGTGCTATACGTCAAGTGATTAAGGATAAAACATCCCCTATGACTCTTTTTCAGATGACAGAGAGCATATACAAATATTGGCAAAAAGATGGCAAACAAGCAATAACGCTAAACTCAAGTGGAGAGATTGTAGCAGAGCACCAAGAAGTTTTGGATGTTTTGCAAGGAGCAATAGCTAACGAAGTTTGCACACCAGGGGGGAGACGAAATTCAGTTGAGGCGCTTGGTGTTTTGCATGTTACTTATGATAAAACTCGTTTAAAAGATTTATTAGATAAAGTCAAAACCTTTTGGCCTAAACAGCTCCCGAGTGACGATGAAAGTATTCTTTCGTTAATTCATTTTTTATTAGAAAGTATTCGACGAGTAAGAGCATTGTCGAAGTTTGGTGACGTGGCTTTGAGTGATAAGTTTGTTTGGGGGATTTATAGTGGCCACAGAAGCTTTGATCTTGAGGGTGGTGATGAGCAAGTACAGTTTAAGTGGGTTCCTTCAGGCAAACGTAACAATCGACGTACTTGGTATTTAGTCGAGCAACTTAAGTTACAAAGAGACGAGGCTATCGCTTTTTTAAAGAAATTTTGGGAAGCTGCTGTGAGGCCTCCTATTAATTTTCTTGAAGCGCATAAACCAGGGTTTGCATTAAATGGTGATCTGATTCGTTACGAAAACGGAGAGAAGGTTAATTTGTATGTGTGTGGAAATTGTGGACTTTTACAGCAGCATGTTCTGTTGAATAAATGTACTGCATTTAGTTGTCGTGGTGATGTTAAGCAGATCACTGATGATGAGCGTGAGATATTCCGTCAGAATAATCATTATCTAGCCTCATACGATGAAGACAGTCATGCGACAGTTAGAGCTAGAGAACATACAGCGTCGCTTTCGACAGAGCTTCGCGAAACGATTGAACGAGAGTTTGCAGAACGAAAGATTAATCTCTTAAGTTGTACAACGACTATGGAAATGGGGGTCGATTTAGGTGATTTGGAGGCTGTCGTTAACTTAAATGTGCCTCCTGGTATCGCAAATTATCAGCAACGCACAGGGCGAGCAGGTCGAAGAGCTCAAGCGGCACCTTTTTGCGTCACCATTGCTAGAAACACACAATTTGATCAGGCGGTTATACGTGATTTTCCAGGGTATTTAGAGTCTGTTCCAGCTACTCCATTTATTCACCTTGAGAATACCGAACTATTTAAACGTCACCAGTTTTCTATATTGTTGTCACATTATTTGAGAGAGAAAATATCAGATCTAAATATTAATGCTCCTTCTTTGAAACATTTTTTTGGTGATAGTTTTATTAGAGCTGAATTGATTAAATTTATAGAAGAGGTTGAGCAGTGGTTTGAAACTGACAATGGACAGAAAGCCTTAAGTGAAGCAGAAGGGTTATGCAATCATTTACCTAGTGAAATACAGGAAATTGGGTTAAAGGGGTCGTGCTTAAGTGGTTCGTTCCTATCTACATTGCGAGAATTTGCAGAAGAAATTTGTGAAAGGTTTACAAACTACAATACAAAAGCGGATGATGCTGCCAAGAAAAAAGAATATAGAGTAGCGAGTTATTGGCAGAAAATGTCTAAAGACTTTATGGATCAATTATTGGTTAATCAGCTATCTCGTCGTGGGTTTATCCCAACATATAGCTTTCCTGTTCACTCTCTAAGTCTTGAAGTACTAAGGGAGTTTGGAAAGGTTAACTATGGTGCCGAGTCCGATATTGTTCTTTCAAGAGACGCATCACTTGGTATTAGTGAGTATGCACCAGGTGCAGAAGTTATTGCTAATGGACGTATTTGGGAGAGCGTAGGTTTAGCGCATTATCCAAAGGACTTTATGCCTGAACGTTGGTATGTTGCATGTCAAGAGTGTTTCAATGTTGATATAGGAGATGATAAGGACGATATTTCTCCTGCTTGTAGTAACTGTGGTTCAACAGACGATCGTCTTAAACGTAAGTTTATTGAACCACGAGGTTTCGTGACTAGCTCGGATAAGCGTAAAGGTAAAGATCCTGGTAGTAATAGACGTCGAGCTAATATAGCGGATGAGGCTAGGTTGATTGCAGCCCCGAGAAATGAGCACTTTGATGAGACTGAGTTGCCATTTATTTCCACTGCTTTGCTTAGAGCTAAAGGTGGTGATGAGTCAAGTTTAAAGGGGACGCTTTTCATCGCTAATCGCGGCCAACATGGTCGAGGATATTATCGATGCTATTTCTGTAATTATTGTGAGTCTTTGAACCCTAATGATAAAAGGAAAAAGATAAATCATACAGATCCATACAATGGGACTAAATGCAAAAACGAAAAAATTTCATTGTTTGGAATTGATTTAGTCCATCAATTTGATACGGATGTTCGTTTATTGCGTCTACTTCCTCGTCTGCCGGATCCTGAGAACATTGACACCTCGTTGAGAAACTTTAATGAGAGATTAGCTAGGACTATTTCTGAAGCTATACGTTTAGCCGTGACTCACTTATTGATGCTTCAACCAGGTGAGATCCGTGCTACTTATAGGTTATATGGTGGGTTTGGAAATCGTTTAGACGTTATTTTGTATGATAATGTCCCTGGTGGAGCTGGTTATTGTGTACGTCTTGGTACAGCAGAATATTCTTATAGTCGATTAATTGAATTAGCTATAACACAGCTAGATTGTAAGGATGATTGTGAATCAGGTTGCCGCGTATGTTTATGCGATTATGGAAATCAACGCTACTGGGACACCTTTGAAAGAGTCGCGGCGTTAAATTGGTTTAAAACCTTACAAGACACTCATCAAGGTGTGAGTGTTGCAGTAGGTTTTGAGCGTTGGGATAAACCTAGTCATTCGGGGCTAGCTGAGAAATTAGCAGATAGTAATGAAATTAATCTTATCGCACGTAATTTAGTGGGTTCAAACGGGTATTCTGAGGAGGCATTAAGCCTACTTGTTAAGTGGTTACAAGAACAAAAAAGTATCAATATTTACTTGATTAACAAGCTGGAAAATAAACCGAAAGCTAAAGAATCATTGCTCGTTTACCGTGAGCTGCATCCTTATGCATTAGAGGGTTCGCTTAAAGTTTTTGAGTTATCGGACAATTTTAAAAATTACTGGGAAAATTTGCCTAGAATTTACGGTGATTTAAAACTAAATGCAACGCAAATCAGGCAACATTTTTCTAATCAGCCTTTACTTGAAAAGCTCATAGCTAATCCAGCAGATATTGGGACAATCGATGATGAACTTTTAGATGATTTAAATTCTATAGCTCAAGATTCTAGCCAATATTCAATGGATGTTTTTCAAGAGGGTGCTAATCTAAACGTGTGGAAATTGAATGAGGGTGAATCACGTCCATTAAAAGAAATCTTTTTACCTTTAATTGATAGATATATAAAAGAGATTGAGATCAAAGACTTTAGCTGTGCTTCAGAGCAAAGTGAAGAAGCTCTCGAGGCTTTTCTTGGGTTTCTAATAGACAATGCTCAATCCATTGAGGAACTTAAACTTCATTGTAGTGAATATAGAGGTAGTGATGGTAGTGTAGAATTTTATCTCGATATAAAAAACCGTTTAAGTATACTTATAAATAATCTGGGCTATGAAAAATTTGATGTCAATGTTTTGCCTTTTAATAAAGGAAGGACTTCTATTCAGGATAGCGAAATTAGTATTATTACTATCGATCAGGATGGTTGCGAAATGAACCATAAGTATTTCTTAAGTAATGGAATCGACTCGTTAATAAATCAACGATCATCAATAAGCATTAACTATCTTTGTTTTGAAAGTTAAAAGATATCGGTTAATATAATTATGCTCGAAGAGTCAGAGGCAGCTTAAACAAGTTCTTAGTATTATTGGTTAGTATCTTAGTGAGTAAATGAGGGGGCGTTGAGATACGCTCCTTTTTTGTGTGCTTCAGAATTAGCGATTTGTAGCAATATTTAACTTGGTTTAAGTCTTAATCTATGTTATATATTAGTTATGTCTAATATATAAATCACAACCAGAAATGAGGTCAATCA
>JAAZGG010000137.1 GCA_012511355.1 bacterium
GCCTGGACCTATGCTGTTGGTGAAATTTCCGAGGAAGCCCAAAAACTTTTAGATGTAACTGAACAAGCCTTATTTGAAGGCTTGAAGATGGCAAGAGCGGGGAATCGTATTGGGGATATCTCGCATGCAATTCAAAAGTATGTTGAAAAGTTTGGTTTCTCTCTTCCTCGCGAATACACTGGTCATGGCGTTGGGCGCGAAATACATGAAGATCCCATCGTTCCTAATTATGGTAAACCACATCGTGGTCCATTACTTCGAAAAGGAATGGTCATTGCCGTCGAACCGATGGTAAATGCTGGGGTCAAAGAAACCATCACCCTTAGCGATGGTTGGACCGTAGTAACATCCGATGGTCGCTTGTGTGCCCATTATGAACACACAGTGGCAATTACCGATGGGGCCTGTGAAATTTTCACTACACTCTAAAGGAGGCAAGAGAATCAGTGGCAAAACAAGATGTAATTGAAGTCGAAGCAACCGTCATTGAAGCATTGCCTAATGCAATGTTTAATGTCAAATTGCAAAACGGGGTCGTGATTCTTGCTCACGTTTCTGGTAAAATCCGTATGAACTACATTCGCATTTTACCGGGAGATCGAGTCACAATCGAAATTTCCCCGTATGATTTAACACGTGGGCGTATAACATATCGCTTTAAGTAGCAGGAGGTAGAAACGATGAAAGTCAGACCTTCAGTCAAACCAATTTGCGATAAGTGTCGGGTTATTCGTCGCAAAGGCCGAGTTATGGTCATTTGTGAGAATCCCAAGCACAAGCAAAGACAGGGTTAATAGGGAGGAAGAAAAATATGGCACGTATTGCTGGAGTAGACATCCCCAATGATAAAAGGGTTGTCATCTCATTAACTTACATTTTCGGCATTGGTCAATCCAAGGCCAGCAAGATTTTAGCAGCCGCTAAAGTCGATGAAAACAAGCGGGTTAAGGATCTCACAGAAGAGGAATTAACCGCTATTCGTAGTGAAGTTTTACATCACAAAACCGAGGGAGATCTCCGTCGGGAAGTTTCTTTAAACGTTAAAAGGCTCCAAGAAATTGGCAGTTATCGTGGTCAAAGGCATAGAAGGGGTTTACCAACACGTGGTCAACGCACCAAGACTAATGCTAGGACCTGTAAAGGTCCAAGAAAGACCATTGCCAACAAGAAAGCAGCCTCAAAAGGTTAGTAGGAGGATAAGATATTTATGGCACAGAAGAAAACTACGACACGGAAACGCCGTGTTAAAAAGGTTGTTGTCAAGGGTGTTGCCCATATTCATTCATCCTTCAATAATACCATTGTTACCATTTCCGATGAGGGGGGTAACGCCATTTGTTGGGCTAGTGCTGGCGGGTTAGGTTTTAAGGGAAGTAAAAAGTCGACGCCCTTTGCGGCACAAATGGCGGCTGAAGCCGCGGCTAAAGTTGCCGTTGATGCGGGAATGAAGACCATTGATGTCAATGTCAAAGGTCCAGGTCCTGGTCGGGAAGCGGCCGTTAGAGCCTTGCAGACAGCGGGTTTACAAATTCAGACGATTGTTGATGTAACACCGATTCCTCACAACGGTTGCCGTCCGCCCAAACGGCCAAGAGGTTAATTTTTAGTTAATTAGCTAGAAAAAAAGAAAAACAAGGAGGCCAACAAAATGAAAAGATTTGAAAAACCCAATTATACCATTACTAATTTATCGGAAGCGACTAATTATGGTAGATTTGTTATCGAGCCATTAGAGCGGGGTTTTGGGACAACTTTAGGAAATGCTTTAAGAAGAGTCTTGCTTTCCTCACTACCAGGAGCTGCGATTTTCTCAGTGGAGATTGAAAAAGTTCGCCATGAATTCTCGGCTATCGATGGTATTGAAGAAGATGTCACCGCCATTGTCTTGAATTTAAAAGATTTGGTTCTTACCATTGATGATGAGGCGGGTGTTACTAAAAAGCTAACAATTGAGGTTGAAGGACCGCATAAAGTTACGGGTGCCGATGTTGCTTGCCCGGCTGGTGTTGAGGTTGTTAATAAAGATCTCCACATCTGTAACGTGACAGAAGGCGTGCGTTTTGCGGCGGTCTTAAGTGCGCGTAATGGACGTGGTTATGTCACGGCCGAAAACAACAAAACTCAGGGGTTTAGTGTAGGAATTATTCCTACTGATAGTATGTACACCCCAGTCACTAAAGTGGCCTATGAAATTGAACCCACCCGGGTTGGTCATGATGCCAGTTATGAAAGATTAATTATCGAAGTTTGGACCAATGGCGGTGTAGCTCCGCAAGAAGCGATGGCGATTGCTGCTCGCATCTTAATTGCTCATCTTGATCCAATTGTCGATTTGGCAAGTCAAGCACGCATGCTTGAGGTCTTGCAAGAACCGGTTTATGAAGAGGAAAATCTCTATCAAAATAAGACGATTGAAGAACTCGAATTATCGGTTCGTTCACTGAATTGCTTGAAGCGGGCGAAGATTACGACGGTTGAAGAGTTAACTCAAAAGACCGAAGAAGAAATGATGAAAATCCGTAACCTTGGGAAGAAGTCTTTAAAAGAGGTCAAGGATGTTCTCCAAAGTTTAGGCTTAAGCTTCAAGAGTTATGATGAATAGGAGGAGAAAAGATGGCACGAAGGAATATGCATGGTAAAGTCGGTGTTAAATTTAAAGCCGGATTTACCGCCAGCAAACAAAAGAACATGATGCGTAATTTGACCTCAGAACTCATTAAATATGGGCGCGTTGAAGTTACGGAAAAAGTCGCGGCCGATTTAAAGGTTTCGGCGGATAAAATGGTAACCTTAGCCAAAAAAGGCGATCTCAATTCCCGTCGTCTTGCTGCTCGTTATGTTCGTGATATCTATGTAGATAAAGAAGAAAAAACCACGGCTTTACAGAAACTGTTTAATGAGATTGGTCCTCGTTACGCCGAGCGTCAAGGCGGTTATACGCGGGCGATAAAACTCGTTAATCGTCGTGGTGATAATTCACCAATGTGTCTTGTTGAATTTGTCGAATAAAAAAAATAGCTAGGGGCAGGAACTATCCTGCCTTTGGCACTATCTAGGAAATTTGAAAATGGAAAACGCAATTGAAATCCGGAACTTGACTTTTGCTTATCAAGCAGGTATCAAGGTAATCAAAAACATTTCATTTAATATCAAGACAGGCTCCTATACTGTCATTTTAGGCCATAATGGTTCTGGTAAGTCAACTATTGCTAGACTCATTCTTGGTCTTTTAATGGCGGATACTGGGAGTATTTTTATCAATGGTGTCGAACTCAATCAAAAGAATGTTTATGATATTCGTAAACAAATTGGTATTGTTTTCCAAAATCCTGACAATCAGTTTATTGGCTCCACCGTTGCTGATGATATTGCCTTTGGCTTAGAAAATCGTTGTGTTGAACATGAGAAAATGCAGGCCATCATTGATGATTTTGCCGCTAAGGTTGGTATGCAAGAGTTTCTTGATAAAGAACCCTCCAATCTTTCGGGTGGTCAAAAACAAAGAGTAGCTATTGCGGGTATTTTAGCGATGGCCCCAAAGATTTTGATTTTTGATGAAGCCACTAGTATGCTAGACCCGAAGGGAAAAAGAGAAATTAAAGAACTCATTAAGAAAACCAAAGAAATCTATCCAGATATTACGGTTGTTTCAATAACACACGATATTGATGAAGCTTATTTAGCCGATGAAGTTATTGTCTTGAACCAAGGCGAGATTTTCGCTCAGGGAAGTCCAGCCGAAATTTTTAAGGAAGAACAAAATCTTGAGGCCATTGGTCTTGATTTCCCTTTTATATATAAACTTACTACAGCTTTAAAAGCGCAGGGTCTTGATTATAGTGGTGCGACAATTGAAGAGTTGGTGATGAAAATATGCCAATAGAATTTAAAAATGTCAGCCATACCTATTACCCTGGGACACCTTTTGAGTATCAAGCCTTAAGAGGCATTGATCTGGTTATCAAAGATCAGTCTTTTACTGCTATCGTTGGTCATACAGGTAGTGGCAAGTCCACACTTGTTCAACACATCAATGCGCTTTTAAAACCCGATAGTGGGGAAGTACGAGTCAATGATTATGTAATTAATCACAAATCCAAGATTAAAAACATCAAAAGTTTAAGAAAACTGGCGGGAATGGTTTTTCAATTTCCAGAATACCAACTCTTTGAAGAGACGATTTTTAAAGATATAGCTTTTGGACCCAAGAATTTTGGTCTTGAAGGCAAGGAATTAGAAGAGCGCGTTTTAAAAGCTATAAAACTAGTGGGTTTAGATGAGACTTATCTAGAAAAGTCACCCTTTGATATCAGTGGTGGTCAAAAACGCAGGGTAGCCATTGCCGGTATTTTAGCGATGGAGCCAGAAATTTTAATCTTAGATGAGCCAACCGCAGGACTAGATCCGCAAGGCGCTAAAGAGATGATGAATCTCTTTGCGGAAATTCATAGACAAGGTAAAACCATTATCATGATAAGTCATGAAATGGATTATGTTTTAGAATACTGTGATGAGGTTGTTGTCCTTAAAAAGGGTCTAGTTGCCGCTCAAGATAAACCAATTAATATCTTTAGCAAGGCTGAACTTTTAAAAGGACTTCATATTACACCCCCAGCTATAATTGATTTTGCTAATCGCCTTATTGCTAATAAATTACCCATTGATATTAAAAAAGTTTTTGACATTGAATCTTTAATTAGCGAGATTGTAAGAGTTAAGGGGGGAAACAAATGAATATAGCTTTAGGTCGTTATATCCCCTATGACAGTATTATTCATCGTTTAGATCCTCGTACTAAATTGTTGGCCTTGATCGCTTTATTAGTGGCCATCTTCTTTAAACTTTCATTTTGGGAGTATGCTTTTTTAATTGTTGTCTGTTTGGCTCTTATCCTTATCTCTAAAGTTAAATTTCGCTCAATTCTTCAAGCCTTTAAACCGATGTGGTTAATGATGTTGTTTTTGCTAATTATCAATGTTCTTGTTATTAAAAGAGGCGATGCTCTTTTCACAATCGCTTCCTTTACCTGCTATTCAGGTGCCATTTTTCAAACCTTACAAATTATTATTCGTTTAGCGTTGATGATTAGTTTAACAACCATCTTAACTTCAACCACTAAACCTTTAGATTTAACTTATGCGATCGAATGGTTTTTAAGCCCCTTAAGAGTTTTACGTTTTCCAACCCATGAGATTGCGATGACTATTTCTTTAGCTCTGCGTTTTATTCCTACTCTTTTTGAAGAGACCCAGAAACTAATAAAAGCTCAGGCAAGTCGTGGTGTTGATTTACAAAGTGGCAAGCTCAAAGAAAAAATCGGTGGTCTTGTCTCCTTAATTGTGCCTCTTTTTGTCTCGGCTTTTCAAAAATCAGAAGAATTAGCCGATGCGATGGAAGCGCGTGGTTATAATCCAGGAGCCAAAAGAACCCGTTACCGGAAACTAGATTTTGCCATTAGGGACTTAGTTGGGCTTCTTGTCTGTGCTTTAATTGTCTTTTTGAGTATTTATTCCAGTTATCATCCCGAGATTGTGAGGACTTTAGAAATATGGAAGAACTAAGAAAAGTTAAATGTGTCATTAGTTATGACGGTTCTTCTTTTAATGGTTTTCAAAGTCAAAAAGATGTCCGTAACATTCAAGATGAAATTGAATTAGCCTTGACAACAATACACAAAGAGGAACAGCGTCTTGTCTCTTCTGGAAGGACTGACCGTGGGGTCCATGCCTATGGACAGGTTATTAGCTTTGTCACAAAACTCAATTTAAGCGAAAAACAATGGTGTCGGGCTTTAAATTCACTTTTACCAAGTGACATTCATGTCTTAAAAGTTGAATTTGTGGCTACTGATTTTCATGCTCGTTTGAGTGCGAAGGCGAAAACTTATTGTTACTATTTAAACATGAAAGAATACAACCCTCTTGAACGTAACTATGTTTATCAATATAACAAGCATCTTTATTTGGAACCGATGATTAAAGCGGCTCAGTTATTCGTTGGTAAGCATGATTTTCGTAACTTCTGCTCCAATTCAGCAAGTGAAGTTATCAGTTTTGAACGCTTCATCTATTCTTTCACCATCAGTGAGGTTGATGGACTCTTACTTTTTAGAGTTAAGGGCTCAGGCTTTTTACGTTATATGGTGCGCATGCTAGTTGGGACTTTGATTGCTATTGGGGCAAAGAAAGAAAAAGAGAAGTATATTTTAGAACGCTTAGATAAGCAAGAAAATATGGTCACTATTTACAACGCCCCAAGCATGGGACTTTATTTAGAAGAAGTAGAATACTAGAGTCATCTAGTATTTTTATTTTATATGGAAAAGGTTGACTAAAAGCCAATTCCAAATCCGACTAAAGAAACTGGCAACCGCATTACTGGCTTCACAAATCCAGTTCCAGACTAGAGTAAAGAAGCCAACTTTTTCTTTGACATCTAAATTATTGCTTGGGTTTTCTCCATGATTGACATTATCGGCTAAAACATTAATTTTTAAATCAAGATTTTGAACACTGCCGTCTTGATATTCAATATTGGCCACCAGTTTATAACTTCCTGCTTCTTTTTCGTGACCAGTGTATTCATCGTGGGTAAAGGAGCAATAGTAAAGTTTAGTCGTATCAATGGCTTTGGATCGACAAAGATATTGGATGATCTCGTTATGAGTTAAGGTATTATAATTTTCAATGTTTAAAATAACTTCACTGATATAAAATACTGGTTTGGTATCATCAATAACCGTGATAGTGACTGTAAAAATATTGGACTTATTACCGGCAGCATCACTTACTTGATAGGTAATGGTGTAATTACCTACTTTACTTTCTTTACCAGTATAGTTGTTGCTAACTTCAGTGATTTTTGCACTCAAATCTCCATCGTAATTATCAGTAGCGATTAGACCGCTTCTAATAGTGGCGGAGGAAAGACTGGCTTTGGTGGACTTACTATAGGTTGAACTACCGCTGATGGTTGGCTTAATATCATCTTTCACTTGGATGGTTAAGGTTAAAAGAGTATAGTTTCCCGAACTATCTGTCACTTTAAGTACGACATTATAACTCCCGACAATTTCGCTATTAGAACTAAACCCATCACTGTTAATTACTATTTTATTAGTGATATCCCCATCGTAGTTATCAGTAGCGCTGATATTATTAAGAATACTGTTTAAACTTAATGGTGCCGATAAATTAGAAGTAAAATTCGCACTGTTATAGACAAAGGTAGGGGCAGTTCGGTCAATAACACTGACATTAATAGTTAGGGAAGCCGTATTGCCGGCCGTGTCACTGACTTCAAAGACAATAGGCCAAAGGCCTAGGGTATGCATGTTGGCACTATAATCGTCACTTTTGACGACAATCCGATCCGTTATATCGCCATCGACATCATCAACCGCCGTTAAGTGGGATTTGATAATAGAGACCGAAACGGGATTATTGACATCTGTGATATAAACACCACTATAACCATCAATGACGGGGCTGTTATCGGACAAGGGGCCAACACTGATTTCGTAATGAGTAGCATCATCATTACTGTTAGGCAAAATTAAAGCTCGAACATTTGGGTTGCTTTGTACGGCCGAAATCGTTTTACCAATTGCCGTTTTGGTATCAGTGGGGAATGCATTAGGACCATGACCAAGAATGATAAACATCTCAGGCAGGCATTCATCCCCGTATTCAAAACAGGGTTCCTGTTCATAAGAATAGAGTAGATCTTCAGCAATAGCCCGCAAGCCATCAAGTTCGTCTTCGCTAGGATCGGCACTTAAAGTATAATTATTAGGACGATAGCTCCTAGTAGCCATTACATAACCTTGATCTTCCATGGCATGAAATTCACAAAAATAGAAATAAGCGGGCAATTCATAACTAGAGCCATTAATGGTTACGGCTTTACCACCATCGGCAAAGATAGGAACGACAGGATGATAGTTTAATAAAAGGCAAAGAATAAATACGAGAATTCCAATTGGAATCATCAACAAGAAAGTCTTGTTTTTGAGCATTTTAAGCCCTCCCTTCTATAAGCAACATAGTTAGGGAAAGCGATAATTCCTAAAAATAAAAAGCCTCTTAGAATTTAGAGGCGATTTTTAAAGCTTCATTAACGACTTCATCAATATTGAGATATTTATAAGTGGCCAGTCGTCCAAGCAGATAAAGATTGGGGTAATCTTTAGTTAAGGCAAGATAAGCTTGATAACGTTTTAAATTATCTTGATTAGATAAGGGATAATAAAGTTTATCATCCTCGCTTGCAAGACGGGGGAATTCTTTGACTGTGACACTATAATTTTCACAAGGTTTTTCCATGGTTATTTTATTAAATTCACTTATGCGGGTAAATTTATAGGCATTAGGATAGTTAATGGTGGCCGCCGCTAATTTACTACCAAAAGCATATTCTTTAAATTGAAAATCTACGGTGCGGTAGGCAAGACGACCAAAGCAATAGGAAAATAAATCATCAAGACTACCAGTGTAAAAAAGAGGCTCAGTTATCTTTTTTCCATTTAGTAAAATTATCCCATCTATCAATCTTAAATTGGGCTTGATGCCTAATTTTAGTTTAATGTTTGGGTGCTTTAACATTTTTTCAAAAAGGGCGGTATAGCCGTTTCTAGGCATCATTTGATAGCGATCATCAAAGTAGCGATCATCATAACCCATAATGATAGGAACACGTTTGGCAATACTGGGATCTAGTTCTTCTAAAGCAAGACCCCACTGCTTTTGGCTGTAGTTTTTAAATACACGTTCATGAATATATTTCCCTAATTTAACTAGACTAGCATCTGAATTTTTAAGAAGTTCACCTAGAGATATGCGAGAATTATCGGGATAAATTTTCTTTAATTTTGTAATTAATTCTTTAGCATTGCTTTGGGTTTTTTCGATAGAGGAGAAGTTAAAGGGGATGGGAACAAGTTTAGCATCAACCCTTCCTTTGACACGATGTTCATAGAAAAACCATTCATCAAAATCAATGAGAAAATCCGCTACATTTTTTAAGTTGGTATGGAAAATATGCGGCCCATATTTTTGAATTAAAAGACCGTTTTTTCTATAGTCATAAAGATTGCCAGCTAAGGTTTTTCTTTGTTCATAGATCTCGACTTTATAACCTTTATCGGCTAAGAGATGGGCTAGACTACAACCAGCCGGCCCAGC
>JAAZGG010000138.1 GCA_012511355.1 bacterium
CCATATGGCCAAAAGTCGCGGTTTTTTGGTAAATAGGTCTTCTTAAATCTAAACTTTCAATAATGCCTTTTGGTGTTAGTTTAAAGAATTTATCAATTGCTTCACTGATGATTTCATCGCTGACTTTCGCTGTTTTAAAAGTTTTGAAAGAAACAGAAATTGGTTCAGAAATTCCGATGGAATAAGAAAGTTGGATCTCCAGTTTTTTAGCTGCTCCTGCAGCAACAAGATTTTTAGCGATATAGCGAGCCATATAGGCAGCACTGCGATCAACTTTGGTTGGGTCTTTACCACTAAACGACCCGCCTCCATGTCGTGAATAACCACCATAAGTGTCTACAATAATCTTTCGACCTGTAAGACCGGTGTCGGCAGCAGGACCGCCGATTACAAAGCGTCCGGTAGGATTGATGAGCACACGATAATCACCTTCTAGGTGATTCTTCTCAACTAACTCCTTGATAATTACATTCTTTATATAGTTTTTAAAAGCCTGAAATTGCTCACTATCTAATGGCTGGTGCTGACAGGACAGCAAAATAGTATGAATTTTTGGATTGTCATAATCTTCATAGTCAACAGTAATTTGACCTTTCATATCCGGTAGCGCCCATTTGAATTCTCCACTGCGCCGTTTGTCATCGGTGATTTTCATTAATTCATGGGCAAGATAGATAGGCAGTGGCATATAGGTTGGGGTTTCAGCGACAGCAAAGCCATACATGGAACCCTGATCGCCAGCCCCGATTTCATCGTTCTCAAGTTTAACTCCAAGGGCAATATCAGCTGATTGCTCCTGAATTTTAACGATAATTTGACAAGTATCGGGATTTATACCACTCTCTTCATCGTGATAACCGATGTTTTTAATGACAGTACGGGCGATGCCCTCATAATCAATTTCCCCGATATTTCCAGTTATTTCTCCACCGATAACCAAAAATTGACGCGTGATAAAACATTCGCAAGCAACATAAGCATTGCGATCTCGTCTTAAACATTCATCTAAGATAGCATCGGATATTTGATCACAAATTTTATCAGGATGTCCTGGTCCTACTGATTCAGATGTGAATAATCTTTTCAAAATAAAAACCTCCTTCCTTAGTTTTTTTAACAAAAAACTTCCCTGAAGGAAGCCTGTAGTAAATCTTGCTTCCTCTTATTGTTCAAGCATCGCTTGCTAGGGATTGAGCACCTTCTTCTAATGAAGGGTTGCTACCAGGTCATTGATTCCCTCATCTACTGGTTCTTAATAAGAGTCGTTTTTTGTCTGCCCTATCATTATAAAAACTTAACCTAAGTTTGTCAACTCGCATAAGTCTTGGTAAAGGCTTTGGGTTGTATCTACCTGATTTTGATTAAAAACTAGGTAAGTATCATTGTATTTTATCACGATAAAAGCTGGGACCTGATTATAGGTAAAGCGATTATAAGTCCCATATTCACTGCATTTATAACTTCCTAAATCTAAGCCACCAATGGGTGAATTAATCCCCATAACCTTGCTAGAACTTGGCAAATCAGTAGTAAGGCTTAGACTTTGAATATCTTGATATTTGATTTCGTGTTTATAAATAAGCGAACTGACAGTGATTTTTTCATCATCTAGTTTCGCCTTTACACCACTTAGTTTGGGGGCAAAAAGCAAAGTTAGGGCTAAAATAACGATAATAGCCCCTGAAATTATGCTTACGCGTTTGGCTATTGGATCATCATTTTTCCCATAACGTTTACGATTTTTAATCTTTTGAAAAAGTGACACTGCTTCTTACCTCTACTTCTATGTAACTAATTCTAACATTTTTTCAAAAGAAAGAATATATTAAAAGAAAAGAGATACGAAGTATCTCTCTATTCAGTATTGGTAATTAAATTTACTTTATGATTTTCTAAGCCATTTGGACCTAGAAGTTTATTTCCCGTCACGACTTTATCGGCATCAACATCGGCCGTTCCAATTTTACCCATATTAGAAATCAGATGTTCTAAGGCATCACCAATATACTCATTGACCGTTTTTTCACTATCATCGCCCCCACCACCAGAGATCTGGTTAGCAAGAACAGTAAATATGGCACTTGATAAGGCATTATCACTATCATTGATAGTGATTTTCTTATGAGTACTGACAAGTTTGCCATTAGTATCAGCGGTAACTGTTAGGTAGCTGACGACATAAATGCGTTCAGGAATGGTAATAAAGGATTTCAAAGCCCCTAGCGCGTTTTCAATATCTTCCACAAAAGAGGCGGTTTTAATACCGATAACCGTGCGCGTTTCACTCTCAGTTGAGGATTTAGTTAAGGTGAAAACGCTTAGCGAAGCATCCATATCACAGAGAAACTTGACCGCATCATCTTCAACAGAGCTGGCTTCTTCACTGCCCTGTTCAATGATTTTATTAAAAATAAAGGCTAAAGTGGTATCTTCATATTGAAGCAAATATTCTTTATCGTAGGTTACGGTAGTACTGACAATATCTAGATAGTTGGGCTCTTCACCTTCAGTGGTGCTGGTGATACTGCTCTTCTCAAATTTAGCTTCCGCTTTTGGCTCTTCTGTTTCATTATCAGGGGAATTTACTAGGATTTTTTCTTCATCGGGGGAAGCTACATCTTTAATTAATCTAAGGATCTCTTTAATTTTGACATCGGCTAAGTCCATTTCTCTTAAGGTTTTACCTGAAACTAAGGGAGTATCGGCTAGTCCGAGGGTGGCTGGTGTCATATTGGAAACGACTATAACTCCCGCTCCAAGAATGACGACAATAACAATTAAGAAAATCAACAGTTTTTTTAGTAATTTCATAAATTTACTCCTTTGTACACATACTTTGTGACACGATGTATCTATAATTTGACTTTTTCAAGGATTTTTTCAAGTTCTTCGTAACTTTGGATTTGATTCAACTCTCCGCGCAGTTTGGCGGCGCCTTTGAAGGCCTTTAAATAGAAAGTTGCTAAACCGCGCATCTCATGTAGGGCGATTCTTTCATTATCGTAGTAGACACTGAGCCGTTTAGCGTGTTCTAGGCACATTGCAAGGCGCTGTTTAGGGGTAGGGGGTGGAATTAGCTTACCTTCCTCAAAATATGCGACACAGGCGCTAAAAAGCCAGGGATTGCCTATGGCCCCTCTAGCAATCATGACGGCATCACAGCCCGTTTCTTTTAACATTCTCTTAGCATCTTCTAAACTATAAACATCTCCATTTCCGATTACAGGTATCTTAACCTGCTCTTTTACTTTTTTAATATAAGTCCAATCAGCCTTGCCACCATACATCTGTGAGCGCGTTCTCGCGTGAACAGCGATGGCTTTTACACCGGCTTTTTCCATGAGTTTTGCCATTTCTACAACATTGATGCATTCAGCATCAAAACCCAAACGTAGTTTAACGGTAACTGGCTTTTTAACCGCTTTAACAATTGCTTTTACTAATTCAAAGGTCTTAGGTGGATCTAATAATAACTTGGCTCCTGCCCCAGCCTTTAACACCTTACTTACCGGACAACCTAGATTGATGTCAATGATATCACAGTCGCAGTCTTTATCAAGAATTTTAGCGGCTTGGACCATGGTAGATAAATCGGAACCAAATAACTGCATACTGACAGGATGCTCATTGGGGCTTATTTTTAACATATCGTAGGTCTTTTGATTGTTGAAACAGAGAGCCTTATCGCTGACCATTTCCGCATAGACTAAGGCGGCCCCATGTTCGACGGCAATTTCTCGATAAACTAGGTTGCTTATCCCCGCCATCGGAGCGGCAATAATAGGATTCCTAAGCCTAATATCCCCGATTTTAAGCATCTTTTTTCCTCTTAATTAAATAACGATGATAGAAGTAAGCATAGATATTGGGTAATAATAAGCAGAGGATAAAGAATAGTAAAACTAGCCAAAGATTGTAATCTTTAGGAACGAGAATCATAAAAATGGTAGCCAGGCCACTAATAAGCCAGACATAACCACCAAAACGATGGGTTTTACGCCAGATTTTTGGATTGCTCATGGTCCAAGGATTATAGATAGCTAAGGGCATGCCCTTTTTAAAACGGGGCATAAAATTACCGATTAATAGCAAGAGAAAGCCAAAGCAAGCCAGGCAGAGATTATAAAGAGAAACATGGTAATCAAGCCAACTGCAAAGGGCAAATATCTGCATAAAAAGCAAAGTTGAACAACTGATAACGATGATATTGCGATAAGAGTTTGGATTAACCAGTTTTTCTTCCTTAGCAATCAATTGATAAAAAAGAGGCAAAAAAGAAAGTAAAAAGCCGGCGGCCTAAGTAAGAATTGGTAAAATGAAAGCCGCTTTTTCCTTGGAAAGCGCGGTAGAACTCACAAAAACCAGCTCTTCTTCAAGATGCGGATAAGCCAAGATTGTGATGATGAAGGATATTAAACAAATTATGGCTGCAAAAAGCAGGTTTTTTAAGATAACTTTTGTCATTTTTTGCCTCCTATTAAACTCATTATCCAATGAAGAACGTCTTCCAAGACGGTTGTATTTAGTTCGTAGTAGATAAATTTTCCCTCTTGCTGCCCGCTTATTAAACGCGCCTTTTCTAAAACGGATAGATGGTGAGAGATGCTAGCTTGGGGCAAAGGAAAATGGGCTGCGATTTCACCAGCAGCTAGTCTACCCTCTTTTTTTAGCAGATCAATAATCTTGCGACGTGTTGAATCCGCTAAAGCTTTTAAGATAGTGGGATTCCCCTCTTTTTCCATCCTTTACCCTCTCTTTTTAATTATTATAAATAATTTTACAAACCCTTTCAACCGAGGTGTAATTTGTCAAAAAGAGCTTTTAAAATTAACGAATTTCCTTATTATAGGTAATCTTGCCGATTGTGATAGTTTTTGCCTGCTTATCCTCTTTAAAACTATAAGTATTAGTGGTTTCTACCCCATCTTTTTCCTTAAAAGTGATGGTAATTTGATCTTTTTCTAGCGAGTACTTCCCTTCTTTGTGTGTCAATACACCATTGCTATAATACCTAGCGGAAATATTATCGCCAGTAAAAGTATAAAAAGTCCCCGCTGTTTGGATATCACCGATGTAGTAAGTTCCACTAAGTCTAGGACCACAGGCACAAATTAATAATAGTAGTAAAGTAAGAAACGTTGATAAAAATAATCTTTTTACTCTTTTCATTTATGAACGGCTCCTTTGTCTGTATTATACAAAAACCGCAAAGTTAAGACAAGCAGGAAATCGAGGAAACAGAACTACTAAAAAATACCTAAAAACTACCAAATATCCACTTGATTATTTCAATGTTTTTTAAGAAAAACACCGATTCTATCAAGGAAATTGAGAATAATGTATTAAAAATTTAAATTATGCTATCGAAATTTTAATTTTCATTAAAAAAGACGCCTACTGGCGTCCTTAAATTTTTAGGCGGCTTCTGGAACAATTTCCTTTTCAGGTAATGGAGGTTCTTTCTTTTCAGGTAAGACCCGATGTTCAAGTAAATAGACTACTTGTTCGTAGGTTAAAACCTCCACTTCTAGCAGTGTTTCCGCAATTAAGATGAGATCATCTTTATTATTGAGAATGACCTCACGAGCTTTTTCCATACATTCGTTGATGATCTTGGAAATTTCTTGGTCAATTTGAAATGCGACTTCACTGGAAATATTGCGAGTAACATTGGTGTAGTCACGGCCAAGGAAGACATTGCCCTGTGGTTGTTCGTATTGAATTGGTCCAAGACTTGACATACCAAGATTAGTGACCATCATACGAGCGATTTTAGTGGCTTTTTCAATATCTTCACTAGCACCATTGGTGACATCTTCAAAGAAGATCTCTTCGGAAACCCGGCCGGCTAATAAGCCAGAAATCCGTTCTTTCATTTCTTTTTTGGTGGTTAAGAAGCGATCATCAGTAGGTGCCATTAAGA
>JAAZGG010000139.1 GCA_012511355.1 bacterium
CGATAGTAGCTCTCAGATATCTAATGTCGTCAAATCTTTCCTTTACAAAATTAATGTCAATTTCCTTGTTTCTGTCTAAACTTAAGATATCCACAACGATTTGTTGCATTTTCTCAAGTGCTTTTTCTTCATCTTTTAAACTTTTGATGTCCTCCGCATATTTGCTAAGTTTGATGACAAACTTTGTTGATATTTCTCCAGGTATGGTATATTCCTCACCAGTTGCGTCCCTAAAGATCAATGGATCTTTTGCCAAGACCCCTAAATCTATGATTTTACTCATTAAAGCCCTCCTCTAATACTTGAAAGGGGTAGATGTTACCAGCTACCCTTGTTGATCGCCAAATGTTTCAATGAATTCTATGTAATTTAAATCATCAGTTGCTAATCCTGCAAATTCGTAATTGATGGTAACTGGATTTTCTTGAGTGAAATCTAATCCTAGTTCGCTATCAAATTGTGCCTTGTAAATGTTAACCGTTAGTGTTCCGCCATCTTGCTTTTCGTGTACAAACCTTAAATAAACAATTGGCGAATTGTCTCGGCGGCTTATTACCATTTTTTGCTCGCCTGTTAGTTCGTCTTTGCTAAAGTTAGCACCTAGTAAATATTTAGACACATTCTCCATGATCCAAGTCATAATCCCCGTGGAGAATCTAACTTCTTTGTCAACCGTTATCTTTTTGACAGTACCTCTGTTTCCTGATTTAATTTCTAGCTTGTCTGTTTTTATCGCTATGTTAGCTCCACTTTCAATTGCCCCGATGTTAACAAGTGCCTCTTCTTCAGTAGTCGTTAAATTGCTTAAATCTTCAATGTCTTTCGCTAATCCAATATACAGCTCGCCCGAACCTAAAAGAATCGGGTCACTAGGTTGATAATTCATTGCCATAATTTTTCACCTTAACCTTTCATTTTTTTATCAAGAAAAATAAAATTATCTCATAATTGTCTGTGTTGGGATTTTTAAGCATTCCACCACCATTTAACAGTTTAGATTGCCTAACCATCTTTATGTAGTTTTGTTCCCTCGGTTTATCTAATAGCTGAATTAATCTTTCCTTGATTTCTAACAATTTGGTTAAATCCTTGCCAACTAAATTAAATTCCAATTGGTAGTCCTTGATTAATCCACCTGTTAGCTCTTTATACTTATATATTAAATAATTGTCCAAGTTTATTTGCTCTGGCTTTTCTACTAAAAAAATATTGTCACCTTTGAGCAATTGTTTTAATGTATTGTCTTTTAAAAGATAATTTCTTACCGTTTTCACACTAATCACTCCTTCCCAGTAGGAGTTAATATTTCTTTTATTTTCTGTTTTATCTTTTCTAGATTTTGGTCTACTGCTGGCTCAAGGTATGGAGTATGCTGTTCTGCCCAGTAGGCGTATTCAATATTGCTTCCTACTGCTCCTACTGTTTTGTCGTCATCTGACTTGACATCGTGCGTAATGCTGCGTTTTAATGTGCCTGTTGCCACAGGTGCTAAAAGTTTCGCATCTGCTTCTACCATCATAACGCACTCCTTGGCTGCCTCTGACATGCTTCTCCGC
>JAAZGG010000140.1 GCA_012511355.1 bacterium
AGTTTAAGTGTTTCACTAGGTACATGGAATAATCTAAAAGGTCTTTATGAAAACGCTGACAGTGCTGTTCAAAACGTTATTAAAGCCGCTGATGCCGATGTTGGTGGTAGTGACTTAGAAAAAGCACTCGCCCGCTATACATTTATTGCCGAAAAATACGGCAATGATGATTTTATGGATCTCGGAATTGTCTCTGGGGCAAATCAATTTAATGTGATAGCTGATAACAAAATGAATATTGCCATCATTATCGTAGTAAGTCTCATTGGCGTATCTGTTCTTGCTGGTTATAGACTTGTCTATAAGAAAAAAGAAGACTAGTTAGTCTTTCTAACCATTAAAGAAAGATACAAATACTGATTAAGACGCGAGAAAATCGCGTCTTTTACTTATTTAATTAAATTTGTCCTTATATCATTTTTGTTGGTCTATCCTAATATGAATCTTATAGATTCAAGTGTCGAAATATAAAAAACGAACTTGTGGTAGTCATTATCAATTATCATTGTTTACAAGAATCACGAACGAAATATTTGGTTAATATGAATTAGATTGTCAAGTGTATGAAAATGGAACTATAATTAATTAGTATCGCTTTCATGTACGTGCGTAATGAATGCGAAAAAACCTATACGGAGGTCATTTAATGAAATTACTCAAAAAATTAGGTTTATTTGTTTTAACAGGAACGATGGCATTAGGATTAGGTCTAATGCTCAACGATGCTGCAAATGAAGTTAAGGGTGCCGTAACGGAGCAAGTTATTTACACCACTGGATTCGAAGCATCAGATGGATTTGCGGCTTCAACGTCCTATAATAATGCTTCTGAAAAACTTCAAGGTCCCACTGGTGCACAATGGGGAGTTATTATGGGAACAGCTTCAACCACTGGACCACTTGTTGACTCTCAATCAATGCAAATGAGATCATATGCCAGTAATACAACCATTGGTAGAGCATACCCTAAATCTTCTTTTGCTAATTTGACAAAAGTCACATTCGAAGCAAAAGCTAATGCCTCTGGTGGCACAATGAGCGTCGAATATTCACTCAATAATTCTACTTGGAGTTCAATGACAGTGACTGGTACTTATGGCACAACGCAAGCCACTATTACCGCAACAATTCCCGCCCCATATAATGGTAATCAAGCAACCGTTTGGTTTAGAATTAACCACACATTTATTAATGCTGCAAATAGAATGACTATCGATAGTATTAGCGTATATGGAATGGTTGATGAAAGCAAAACATTAGATGCTATAGTAATAACTGGAACGCCAACAAAAACAACGTATTATGCAGGCGAAAATTTTGATCCAACCGGAATCACGGTGACTTCTTACTTTAGTGATAGTTTGTTTTTAGATGTCACCGCGGTTGCCACTTATGAACCTTCACCTCTTACTTTTGGGACTACACAAATTGAAGTCACTTTTGAGGATCAAACTGAATATATATCTGGAATTACTGTCAATGATGTGCCAACCATGCTTGTCCTTGATTCGGATTTTACAAGCTCAGGGAATTTAGCGTGGACACCAACTAGTTTTGGTGCGTACTTTACTGATGCTTATGGTACAGCGAACAAGGATGCGGTTAGTACTTTAGAAAACGAGAATATTTCTCTATTGTCACAAAGCCCGCTTGGAACTGATATAAAGGTAAATGTTGCAG
>JAAZGG010000141.1 GCA_012511355.1 bacterium
ATGTTAACACAGATACAGCAAAAATTAAAAGAAGAAGGCAAGGCTTACAACAACATAAGTTTGTTAAGTCGAGAAACGGGATTTAGTCGTGATACAATTAGAAAATATTTACGAGAAGGAGTAGTTCCCCACAAAAGTAAAGGAATTACAAAGGGTAGTAAACTTGATCCATACAAAGACTATTTAAACGAACAATTTGAATGTAAAAACTTCAATTGCGAATCATTATATGACCGTATTAAAGACTTAGGGTACGACGGTGGTCTTACCATTTTACGCGACTATGTACGCTCTTATCGTCCACCTCCTCAAGCAATCTCCATCCCTGAACGCACTATGCGCTTTGAGACTACTTTTGGGGAACAAGCGCAGATGGATTGGGGCTTTGCCCGTTATTTTGATGAGCGCACCAAAAGAATGAAGCTTGTTGGATGTTTGGTTGTCGTCAGTGGTGCAAGTCGTAAACGATTTATCGAGTTTTTTAGTAACTGTCGTCAAGAGAATCTCTTTATTGGAATTATCCACGCCTTTCAATATTTTGGAGGAATTTTTGAAACAATTCTAACAGACGGCATGAAAAGTATATTTGACAAAAGGAGAGGTAAAATAATAATCTACAACTCACACTATGAACGTTTTATGGCTGAACTGGGATTCTCTACCCGTCTTTGTAAGATAAAGACCCCTCAAACAAAAGGCAAAAGTGAACGTTTAGTAGATTATGTAAAGAATAACTTTTTCCCCGGTAGGACCTTCCAAAATCTTGTCGATCTCAACGTTCAAGCTTCAAAATGGAGTGAACGGGTTAATTCAAAAGTGCATGGCACTACCGGCCTCATTCCTAATGAGGAGCATATAAAAGAATTAAAACATTTGCGCCCTTTACCGCCGGATGAAATCTTGAATCAATATTTATGGCCCTATAGGAAAGTTAGTCTTGATGGAATGGTAAGTTACGAAGGCTGTTCATTTGGTATTATCTACAGCTGCAAGGAAAAAAGGGTAAGAATTAGACGCTTCGGGTCCCAAATTCGTATCATCGATTCTTTTGGAGAAACGATTGGTCAGTATGAGGCAGTTGCTGGACGCAAAATGTATTTTCATCCCGAACAATGGCCCAATGATTATTATCGTAACAACTGGTTAGGTAAAAGACGTAACGGTTATGCAATTCAAAAAAGAGGAGCTACTGAATTCTACTTTGGTACGCCACAGCTACAAGCTTATGACGATGTTCTCAAAGGAGGGGGCTTTTGATGGATATACACAACAGTATCGCTTCATTGATGAGTGAGTTAGGTTTACAGATAAGTGGAGAGCAACTTGCCTCCCTCTGTTTGCAAGCAGGACGGCAAAGTTTAGATAACCTTGAATTTCTTACCCATATCATTAGTCATTTACTTGAGGAGAAACGTCACCGGTCTTTTGACATATTACTTAAATTCTCGGGCATCAGGCGACACAAAGATCTCGACTCATTTGACTTTAATTTTCAGCCAGAGTTAGATGAAGCTCTTATCCGTCAATTAGCTAATCTCGATTTTGTAAAAGCAAAAGAGAATATTATTTTTCTAGCAAAACCGGGCAGGGGCAAAAGTCATTTAGCTTCCGCATTGGGTTTATGTTGTTTACGCAAAGGCCTTAGGGTCTATATGGCCTCTTTAACCCAAATAATCGAAAGATTGCAAGAGGCACAGCGTACTGGTACATTGACCAACAGAAGATGGTCTGCGTTTGTCCGTCCTTCGGTGTTAATTATCGATGATGTAGCTAGCAGACAACTAGATAGAAATGGGTGTGAATTGTTTGCTGAACTTATTTCAAGGAGGTACGAAAAGGGAAGTATTATCATCACTAGCAATAGGCCTTTTTCTGAGTGGCCTAAGCTC
>JAAZGG010000142.1 GCA_012511355.1 bacterium
CAAAACCAAGAAAAGACTACGAGAAATATGCTGATGTTGATTATCTATCTTCCTTCTTCTTTGAAGAAGAATATCAGGCCTTAGATTTAAAAACTTTCCCTTTAGACTATGAAAGATTTTCTAAAGATTTAATTAAAGAGGTTTTAGCAAGTTATCAAGAAGTCTTACGTCTTGACCTAAGTGAAGAAGACTGGTTTAACGATATTAAAGAACTAAGTGTTAAATTTAACTTTGCCCCCGCTGTCAAGCTTTGGAAGAAAAATAAGGATCAATATCCGGGACATGTTGGCGATATCGCTGAAATGATCAGAATCGCCACCACTGGTCGTAAGCAAAGTCCCAATCTCTACGATGTCTTTCAGGTTCTAGGTTTAGAAGCCTGTAAGAAGCGTCTCAATTATATCGTTAGGGAACTTTAAAAATGCTACCAACCGTCTACATGTTAGTGGGGATTCCAGGTAGTGGGAAAACTAGTTACGCCCAAAAACTCGCTAAAGAAAAGGTCTGTCCTATCATCAGTACTGATGCCATTCGTAATCTCCATCCTGATTGGGATGAAACTTTGATCTGGCCAGAAACTTATCGTATCTGTGCTGAAATTTTAAGTAGAGGAGAAGACCTTATCTTTGATGCCACTAATACCACCCCTAATGTTCGTAAACGTTTTAAAGAAAAACTTGAACCCTACAAGCTAAGTTATCAAATCGCCGCCTACTTCTTCCCCACCCCTTGGGAAATCTGCTATGAGCGGATTGAAAAAAGAAACAAGATGGCAGGGGAGCGCTACTTCCCCTTAGATAAAGTTAAAAGTTATGCCGATACCATCATCGCTCCTAGTTTAGATGAAGGCTTTATCTATATTGAAGAAATAAGTATTGATAAACAAAAAGAGGGATAAAATTCCTCTTTCTTTTTAAAAGAAAAGACGATCGCTTAAAGCGACCGCCTTTTTATTTGGTTAGTAATACCAACCAGTACCAAAGCCGTATTCGAAGATACAGACTGCGTTAGAATCGGTACCACCACCGAAGGCTACTCCATCTAGATAGATGGTGTAGTAAGATTTACCACCAATCTTGGTTGAAGAACCATATTCGGTTGCAGGATCATTCCTATCGGTACGACCATTGAAGAGCGTAGCCATTATGGCTTGTTGCATCTGAGTAGCATCACCGCCAGTAGCCGTGACAATACCTTGAGCCGTTTCCTTCATAGCCGCATCTAAATCCCCCTCATACAAAGTCTTTAAAGCATTGTAAGCAGGAACTTGACTATCGGCATAGGCTACAGCATTTTCGGTTTGTCCTGGATTCAACGCTAAGAAGCCAGCATAGTAAGCATACCACTGAGTATAAGCAGCAAATAATTCCCTACTCTTAGTATTAGCATTCAAATACTGATTGATAGGTACTAATAACTGTGAACCGGCGTAACCGACCCCACTAGCTACTGAAAGGGCTGATGTTTGCTTGGTGGCACCATTGTAATCTACATATGTACCACTGCCGGAAGGATCATCGCCAGCTGCTTTACTGCGGTAGCACCAAGTATTAACCAGTTGATTTTGATTCTCATCATAGATCCCTAACTCCAACTGAGCACAGGGAGCGTAGGGTCTAAACATGAATGCAAAATTGAAATAGGTCTCGGCACTTGAAGGTTTCTGCTTCAGGATTGAAGCATTGAAATTCGTATTAATGGCTGTTTGCAAATCGCTCTTAATTTGAGCTACATAAGCAGCAAGACCATAAGCTGTTAAGTAGGGCTCATCGCCAAACATACCATTATTGATAACCGTGTTTGTTCCTAAAATCAAGCAGGGATCAAGTCTTATTTCACTAGCTTTCTCCTTATCAGTTAGAAGATCATAATGTGGAGTATCGTGACGAACTTCATTAGCTGCACCTGCATATAAATTACTAGCCACATCTTCCATGTGTAAGGCTGCACCACTGCTTAATCCAATATTAGAACTCAGGATTTTAACACAAGCGGTTCCATAACTATAAAGTGAGTTAGACCAGTTTTGATCAGTCTTGATACTCTTTAGTAAGGAGTAATTGTTCCAGTTGTTATTTGAGTACACAAAGAAGGCGACATTGCTGTGATGAACATTTACGTTATCAGCATTCAACGCAACATCATTGACATGGATACCACCATAGCCACCAGCATATTCTTCAAACTCAGCCTTGTTAGAACCTCTGATTTCAGTATTGCCTCTAATTTCTAGGTTACTGATGTTGAAAGTCCCTTGTTCATGGTTTGTAGTACTATGGCTTGCCTCACCAACAACTCTGAAAATGCCGACGTGAACAGAAGGAATGTTATAGCCTTCGCCAGTTCCCGCATAACCCCACTGTGCATCGTAAGCCGTACTAGCCTTAACTTTATTAATTGCACTAGCATCGATAGTACAGTAGTTACCATTAACAGTTAAAGTCTTGTTAGTGGCACCAACGAAGTCTCGACGATAGACGTCACCCGCAACCACTGTGCGATTGCTATTTTGACCATTGGTGTAGGTATAGGATGTTCTGGTATCTGCCTCGAAGTTTACCGCCCCACCATTATCGTTAATTTGGTTAGCGGCTAATTCTGCCACGATGTTGCTATGGATTGAAATTCCTAAACAAGCCTTATCGGCCATCGCGGCTTTTAAGTTTTCATGGGTATAAACGTTAACCCCCTTGCTTAAGACAAAGTCAAAGGTTCTCGTCCAAGCTTGGGAAGCCGTTTGCTCATCATACTGAGCCTTATTGAGATATCTTGGTGTTATGGAAACCCTTAAAGTTTTACCAATATAGTTCGAAGTTTTACCCCCGAAACTCAAAGCATATTTTCCGTTATCTTTCTTCAAAGTAATACCATAAGTTGAAGCAATTGTATTTGTGACATCTTCACCATCAATATAGAATTTGAAATTAAACTCTACCAAAGCATCTTGATAATCACCAGCAAAGTAATTTAAATCTAAATCAAGATAATAGTATTGTTTGTAGTCACCTTCTGTTAAACTGCTCGTATCAGCAACACCAATACAATATGGCTGGGTCGTATCAATGAAAGTTGCCGCACTTGGTGTTTTAGCATTGTGATAAACATCACCTGCGGTAAAAGTAGAAATTTGCGGAACAATCAAAGCCTTACGACTGTGAGTTGCTCCATCAACCGTAAAGGTTAAATCAAAAGGCGCATTAGTAGGAGTAACAACATTATTCATCTTGATAGCATTCCTACTGTGATCTAAAAGTTTGGTGTAATGTGAACTATCGGCAAAAACCGCGTAGCCTTCAGTACCAGAAATATAATAGGTTTGGCCAGCAAAATAGATATAGGTTGCCTCACCTTGAGCATTAACAATTTTAATTTGTGTTCCATCAGGACTATAGACGGTTTCCGAACTTAAATTAATGGTAAAGTTCTGGGTCGAATAAGCGTAAGATTCGATATAACCAATTCCCGGAACATTTTTGACCGCGATGATTTCGATATCATAATCCCCAGTCAAAGAAACATTAGCCTTAATCTTTGGTGTAGTCACCGTAATGTATTTAGTGGCTCCATTCCACTTAACCTTGTAACTATCTACACCTGTAACGGGATCCCAAGTAATTTCATCCGTGTCTTGAGTATAGACAAGAGAGCCAGAAACAACTTGAGCGGGACGTACATAGAACATGGCATAAATCATCGTTGTTTTAGTATATGTTCTGGTCTCAAAGTTGATAGCCCCTGATTCAAGATTATTATCTACCGTCCATTTAATGAATTGATAATCTTGTTTGATTGGATCAGCCGGCTTAGCAATCTTACCATCGTCATCAACTTTAACAAAAGTAATAGTTCCCTGATTGACCAAAGCAACATACAAATCAGTAACTGTGAAATTAACCACACTTATTTCAGATTCGACCTCACCAGTTACGCCAGTAACAGGGGCTAAAACTTTGAACTTAATACTGTTTTGACCTTTGCTCAAACCATAGACAGTAAGTTTTGTTCCGCTTGTTTCTTGCCATAATCCGTTATTAATCTGATAGAAGTATTTGCTGGCAGTAGCTACTGCTGTCCAAGAAATACTGCATTCACTATCCGTATAGGTAACGGTTGTCGGTGCCACCGGTTTAGCCGCAAAGTAAGCA
>JAAZGG010000143.1 GCA_012511355.1 bacterium
AATCTGACCACATAATACAGGGTCGTAAAGGCTTATTATTGACATCAAGGTTAACCATAGAATCACGAAAACAAGTGAGAGTGACCGCGATAATATTTTCGAATAAATCCGGGTATTTTTCACTTAAATAGCGGCAAGCAGTAAACATATTATCAACAAACAAATCAGGATCTTGTTCAAACCACTCATCGTGAAGCGAGATATAGGGCGGAAGTTTTATTTGTTTAATAGCAACAATTGTACCCTTTTTATCACAAAGAAGCGCTCTTGTACTTTGGGTTCCAAGATCAAAAGTAAGAATTAAGGGGTCTTTTTTCATTGCACAGGCCTCCTGCTTTTCTAAATGATAACATAAATGATTTTAAAATTGAGAGAAAAATTGACAGGAACTTGGTTAGCCCATAAAATAATAGAGTAAATAAGCGCTTGAGAGGGAAGAAAATGCAATTATATGGCTGGAACTTTGAATTAGAAATATTGCGGTCTTTGGAAAATGTACGCAGTGATTTTTTTAATGGCCTTTTTGAAATGATAACAATGATAGGCGAGGAGACCATTTTTATTATAGTTGGTGCTCTCTTCTATTTTGTGATAGATAAGAAGTTTGGAGAAAAACTTCTTTACACTCTCTGTTTTGTCAATGCCTCAACGATGGTTATTAAGAATTTGACTAAAATCCCAAGACCCTTTGTTGCCGATAGTAGTTTACAACCAATAAGAGTAGAAACAGCAACAGGTTATTCTTTTCCTAGTGGCCACACAGCGATGGCCAGTGGCTGGCTATGTACAGTTGCTCGTTATTTTAAGAAAAAATATCTTCTTTCAATCGCTGTCATTATAAGTTTTCTTGTTGGGTTTTCTAGAGTCTATCTAGGAGTGCATTATCCGAGTGATGTTATTGCTGGTCTTATTATTGGTTTAGTTGGTGGTTTAGGTCTAGCATATCTTTTTGATGAAGCCAAAAACAAAGGACTTGTGGCCTTAGCTTCTACTTTGGTTTTTCTGCCTTTTATTCTGCATTTTAGTTTTAATCCTGATCACCAATACGCGGATTTTTTTAAGACCTATGGTGTCATTCTTAGTTTTGGAACCGCCTTTTATTTTGAAGAACATTTTGTCAATTTTGATAACAAAGGGCCTTTGTTTAAGCGTTTGTTGCGATTGATTATTGGTATAGCTTTTGCCTTAGGTATAAAAATTGGGCTCAAGGCTTTATTTGACTTAATATCCGGTTCTTTGTTGGTAAACCAGTTTTTAGATCTTTTACGTTACTTCATTTTAGGTTTTGCCACCTTAGGGCTTTATCCCTGGTTTTTTAAAAAACTTGGCTTCTAGACTTGCCTAGCCAACTATAAGTTGGTAAAATCAAGTAAATCCTAAGTGAGAAAGAAAGGCTGATTTTATTTTAGAGAAGACTCGGTTGGTGTAAGAGTTGATAAAGAGGCCAAAGATGCACTCACTAGAGCCGCTAATAACGGACGTGGGGAGGCGTTAACTCTCAATGCCCAACTTTAGAGTGGAAACGTGCTAGTATAGACGCCTCTAGTGGCGCCTTTTTATATGGAGGAAGAACAATGGAACTAAAATTATTCAACAGTCTAAGTAACAAGTTAGAAGTTTTTAAACCCCTAGAAGAGGGGAAGGTTTCAATGTATGTCTGTGGACCGACTGTTTATAGTTATGCCCATATTGGCAATTTACGGCCGGTAGTTACTTTTGATATTCTTCGTCGTCTTTTAGAAGCCTTGGGTTATGAGGTTACTTACATTTCTAATATTACTGATATTGATGACAAAATTATCAATGCCGCTTTAGAAGAAAACGTTAGTGAAACGGTGATTAGTCAAAGATATGAAGAAAATTTCTTTGATTGCTGTGAGAAAATTCATGCTCGCAGGCCCACCCATGTACCGCATGCCACTTTAACGATACCTAGGATGATTGAATTCATTCAAAAACTCTTAGATAAAGGTTATGCCTATCAAGCTGATGGTGATGTTTATTTCCGAGTTAATATGATTAAAGATTATGGAAAACTAAGCCATTTTCAGGTAGAAAATTTAAAAAGCGGGGCAAGGATTGAAGAAAATGTTAAAAAAGAAAACGCCCTTGATTTTGCCTTGTGGAAAAAGACTGAAACAGGAATTAAATTCCCCGCCCCCTTTGGTGAAGGTCGCCCTGGTTGGCATACCGAGTGTGTTGTGATGATCCAAGAGTATTATCCCAATGGTCGCATTGATATTCATGGCGGGGGCTTTGATTTAAAATTCCCCCATCATGAGAACGAAATTGCCCAAGCCGAAGCTTGCTTTTCTCATTCTATCGCGACTTATTGGTTACATAACGGCTTTATTAATGTTGACGATGTGAAAATGTCTAAATCTTTAGGTAATGTTTTACTTGCTAAGGACTTATTGGCAAATTATGGTGGCAACACCTTAAGAATGGCCATGATTTCGTCGCATTATCGTTCACCATTAAATATTAGTGAAGAGGTGCTAATAAGCGCCGCCACCGAAGTTAACAATATTTTAAATCCCTTAAAACAAGTGGATATTCAACTACAATTAAATAAAATCAAGGTGGATAATACGCTAAATGATGAAAATATAAAAACGAATTTTCTATCGGCTTTATGCGATGATTTAAACACCGCCAATGGCTTAAGCGTTTTATTCCAAACAATTAAAGAACTCAATCAAATTTTGCGGCGACAGGATTATAATCGAGCCCTTGTTTTACGTAATAACATTTTAGAAATGTTAGATATTTTGGGTTTAGAATATAAGGCACCAATATTAAGTGCGAGTGATATTGAACTCTTTAAGCAGTGGAAGGCTTATCGTAAGGCCAAGGATTTTACCAAGGCTGATGAGCTTAGAACTGAACTTATCAAAAGAGGTCTTATGTAAATGACGCAGTATATTTACGGAAAAAATGCCGTTTTAGCCCGAATTGAAAAACAGGAAGCTATTGAAGAACTTTATGTTTATGAAGGCATGAAGGATCAGCGCTTTTTAGCACGGCTTTCTGCTCTGAAATTTAAGAAAGTATCGCGCCAACAACTAGAGCAACTCTGTGGCAATCCTAATCATCAGGGCGTGGTGGCTAAAATTCAGGAGTATAAGTATGCTCCTTTAGAAGAAGTCATCGCTTTAGCTAACACTCAAGAATACCCCTTACTAGTTATGCTAGATGGCATTGAGGATCCGCATAATCTAGGAGCGATTTTAAGAACTTGTGAGGCCATTGGGGTTAAGGGAGTTATTGTGCATAAATACCACAGCGCCCCATTATCCTCAACGGTAGCTAAAGTCTCAACTGGGGCCATTGAATATGTAAAAGTTGCTCAGGTGGCTAATTTGACCACCACGTTAAAGCGTTTAAAAAAAGAAGGCTATTGGGTGGTTGGGGCCGAAGCTAGTGGCCCATTAGATTATCGAGCCGTTGATTACAAAACCAAAATTGTTTTAGTTATCGGCAGTGAAGGTTATGGTATTGCGCCTTTAGTCTTTAAACAATGTGAT
>JAAZGG010000144.1 GCA_012511355.1 bacterium
AGGGGGTACATAGTGTGCATTGGCTTTGACTACTAATTTTACTGCCTCTATAAATTTATCTTGGGGGAATTCAGCCATCACTAATCTTTTGCAACTGTTTTGCAAGCGAGCGGCATTCATATCCGGTCTAAAAAGTTGAATCCGACCGTCTTTTCTCCGGTAAGCTTTCATGCCTTCGAAACATTGCTGTCCATAGTGCAAAGCAGTCGACCCCTCACTGATGTGCAGTATGTTATCTTTTGTTAACACGCCCTCATCCCATTTGCCGTCCTTCCAGTAAGATAGGAAACGATAGTCTGTTTTTATATAACTAAAACCCAATGTACTCCAATCGATATTGACAGATTTTTCCATGTTCATATTTATACTCCTTCCAGATATTATTCTTACGATTATAACTCATTTAACCAATACTAGTAAAGTATTAAAATAAAAGTTTAATTTACTCAAGAAAGTCTGTTGGGAGAAGAGAGGCTCTGAGTCAAGAGTTATTTTGTCTCAACAGTCGGAATCAATGAGAAAATCGTGCTGTCAAATGTGTTTAATTTTAATCGATAGGATTTAAACAATTGTAAGTAACGAGACACTGTTTCATATATTAAGACCTTGCATAGAATTTTCTAGTACTTTAGTATGGGAAGTTATCTTGTATGAAAGAACGGTCTGATTATTACAATCAATCTATAAAACGTGCTGCATTAATCCTAAATACACTTGGCTCACAGAACAAAGAATTAGGTATATCTGAATTAAGTCGCCTCTTAGACTTACACAAAAGTACCGTACATCGTATGTTGGTTACCTTAGAAGATGAAAACCTTGTTGTATACAATAAAACCCTGCAGAAATACCACTTAGGCATAAAACTTCTTGAATTAGGAAGTATAGCTAAAAGACAGATCGACATCAGAAACATAGCCTGGCCGATTATGCAGGAAATCGCACAAAAAACTAAAGAAAATGTCGATTTGAATATTTTGATAGATGATAGAAGGGTCAGCATTGAAAAGATCGAAAGTCCTCATGATTTAAGAAGAGCAATAAAATTAGGTAAAAGCTTGCCTTTGTATCATGGCGGTTCCGGGAAAGCTATATTAGCCTTTTTGCCAGATTCTGAAATAGAAAGAATACTTCAAAAGGCTGACCTTGCCCCCTTAGGTCCGAACGCAATTACCAACCCCGGGGTACTTAAGGAGCATTTAAAGGAAATTAGAGAAAAGGGGTATGCCACGAGTTTCGAAGAACGAGTTTTAGGTGTCGCATCAATAGCCGCTCCTATTTTAAATGAGAAACACTATGCGATTGCCTCTCTAAGTATTTCCGGTCCAATTGCCCGTCTTACCAAAGAGAAGGAACCCTTATTTGCTATGCTGATAAAAAAAGCGGCAAGCGATATTTCGAAAAACTGCGGGTATAGTATTAATATACGTAGCTAACGGCAATTTAATACATTAATTAGAGAATATGTATACCAATTAAGTTTTATTGAATAAATACAAATATAAAAGGTCGGTCAATTTTCTGTTCAGTTTTACAAGCACCATCTCAACCGTAACTTCACTCTTGAAAAGCAAAATGCCGCTTGGGTAGTCAATATTACTTACATCCAGACTATCGAAGGCTGACTCTATCTTTCAACTGATACAAGCCTCTTCTCCCGTAAAATAATCAGTTGGTCACTCTGCGAGAAATCAACCAAAGGCATAGTTGTTGCAATACTTGATATAATACTAACCAAATCATTTCAACTTGGTGGATGAATTGTTGGCAGAGGCGGACATATTGTATATAATAAAATTAGAGCCCTAGATTAGTTTTGCATGTTAAAGGGCAGAAAGGCGAGTAATAATAAATGGAAGAGCATATTATTGAAGAAATACTGTCAAAAGAATGGAAAATGTTTACCAGTGTTAAAAACAGGGGAGGGAAGGCGGGCTGCCAGGAAGACAAAAAAACATTCACAATTATGAGATCGAGTGAATTTAAAAATTTACATATTCATATTTTGAAAAGTTATCTCCATGATCTAACTGTAGGAGAAAAAGAGAATAGAAATCTCATGACTGAGAAATAT
>JAAZGG010000145.1 GCA_012511355.1 bacterium
AATATGAAAGTTAAAGTGGAAGCTCAGAAAAACTTATTAATTACCACGACATCTGGGAGTTATGTTGGCGGTCCAACAACCGTTGATCTTTCAATAGATAAAGATACTTTAGTCCCCACGTCTTGTGATGCCACTCAACCAAGCTTGAACTGGTATAAGGTTAAAAATTCTACTGGTATTAATTTTTCATCAGGAGCAAAGGGTGATGATACTACTTTTCAAACGGCCTCAGCGACTGAAGGAGACTATGTAAAAACAACATTCTATATCAAATCAGTTGGCGAAGGTGCTGAAAGTTTAAGGGCTGCTGTTTCAGTAATGGCAGGAGGGGGAGGAACCCATATAGTTGATAGAGCTTATCGCGTTTTAGTTGTTGTCGATGCTGAAGGTGCTAGTAGAAAAGTTTATGCTCCAATTGCAGGTCATTCAACAGGGTATTACACTATTAAAGGTGTTGATGTCAATGATAAGCCACAAATGAGTACGGGAACAGTTACTCCCGATGTAGCGGATAATGTTATTTTGGCAGAATTAGAGGCTGACACCGAATATACAGTGGATGTTTATATTTGGTGTGAGGGTCAAGATGACGCTTGTACATCTCTAAACGCTGTAAGTCTAACACCAACAACCTTCCAAATTGCCTTAACTGTTGAATAAGAAGAACAAAATTTATAAGGGGTTTTACGGAGCCGCAAAGCCCCTTTTTCTTAAAAGTTTATTAATTTAGCAAAACCATGGAAACATGGTGACGCAAAGCTATAGGGTCTAAATAGACAGCCAGTTGCAAATTTCTTTGTCGCTGGCTGTTTCTGTCTTTTAGGAAGGTAAAAGCCCAAATGATACCGTATTTTCTAGTCAAAAGTTCATTTATAAACGCGTTTGACTAATAAAAATTATAGACAAGGGCGTTTTAACTATACTATAATAAGTTTTAGCGAAAGAATTAATAAGTAGCAACTTATTAAAATGAGGTATCAAAATGGAAAAGAAAGCAACAGGAAAAAAAGTTGGGCGTATAATTGGCAATATCGTTTTTGTTTTATTTCTAGTTTTAATTCTCTTTATTGCCATCACAAACTTGAAAGCCAAATCCAATCATGGAATTCCCAATATCTTTGGTAAAGGCTTTTTAGAAGTTGCGTCTGACTCAATGAATGGCGATAAGCCCGATTCATTTAAAAAAGGCGACTTAGTAGTCGTTGACGTCGTAGATCTAAACGATTCTCGGGTGAAAGAATTAAAAGTTGATGACATCATAACTTATTATGACACTGGTGAAGCTAAAATAATTTCACACCGAATTATTGAAGTAAAAGGTACAGCGAACATACCAGTATATGTTGTCAAGGGTGACTCGCCCGATGCTGTTAAGACCACAGAGGTTAACTACACTAGCGTTATGGCAATTTATAACCATAAAGTTGCCGGCTTAGGAACTGTCGTTGGTTGGTTTTCCACGCCGACTGGTTTCTTTATCATCGTCGTCTTACCCTGTGTGGCCTTCTTAGTTTATGAAATTTATCATTTTGTCAAGACTTTGACTGCTTATAATAAAGAGAAAAATAAAGGGGCCAGTAAGGAAGTTGAAACTGAACAACTGGTGGCCCTTAGAAAAGAGGCGCTGGAGGATCTAGTTAAATCTGGAGTCTTGAGTACTGAAGAGGCTGAAACAAAATTGAAGGAATATCAAGATAGTTTAAGTCAGACTGAAGTTGAAGAAGTCAAAGAAGAAAATAAAGAATAACAAGAAAGGGTAAGCAATTGCCCTTTCTAAATGAAGGGGTTGGTCTAATGGACGGTATTAATAGATTCGCACAATATTTCATGGATTTTTGTTCTAATGTTTGGGAACAAATTAAGAGTTTTTTTGTTGCCTTTTATAATATTGTAGCGGATGTCTTAGTTCGCAATCACATTTCTAATTTTCGTATAATCGGGGAATATGCTGATAAGTTCACCGTTTTATCTTGGATTTTATTTGTGTTTATTGAAGCGCTTATTTGCGCCTTTTTAGTTTTATTAGTTTGGAAGATTGTCCAATTATTGAGTCGTTGGCTCAAGTTTAGACGCAAAGAAGTTGACAAAGAAGATCTTCTAATTGAAATCGCCAAATTAAAAACGCAAGTAGTCAAAGTTACTAGAGAAAAGGATCGCATTCTTTCTTTACAACTCGGCAGTGGGGGAGGACTTGTCGATACTGAGAGTTTAAATCTTGGTCCTAGTTTAGTTCCCTCAACAGCCCTAGACACGATTCCGGATACTACAGAAATTGTTAGCACCACTGAAAGCAAGGATGAATTAGCGCAGGTTGTTAGCGATTCGCGCTTCTCAAAACTAATTTTAGTTGATGAAAAATATAAAAATGGTAATTATGTTGTGACCATGACGGCGGAGGATATGGTTGGTTTACCAGAACTGGTTGCCCGCTTTGTCAACTATTCAGCCTCACAACACAAGTTATTCTATACCCCTAAGACCATTTCTAAATATGTGGCGGGGTTAGCTACTTCTAAGATTATTATTCTTGAAGGTATCTCGGGTACAGGTAAAACCTCTTTACCCTATGCCTTCTCCCGTTTCCTTAAGAATCAAGCGGTTATTGTTTCTGTTCAGCCTTCTTGGCGTGATCGGACTGAGATTTTAGGTTATCTTAACGAATTCACTAAGAAATTTAATGAGACCGATTTATTAAAAGCCGTTTATGAGGTTTCTTATCGTGAGGCTGTTAACACTATCGTGCTTGATGAATTGAATTTAGCCCGTATTGAGTATTATTTCGCTGAGTTCCTTTCGGTGATGGAAATGCCGGATATCTCTGAGTGGAAGCTAGATTTAGTACCCACTCAACTACCTGGAGATCCCAAGCACTTAAATGGTGGCAAACTTTTAATTCCCCAAAATGTTTGGTATGTAGGAACGGCTAACCGTGATGACTCCACCTTTACGATTACCGATAAGGTCTATGATAGAGCCATCACCATCTATCTTAATGAGAGAGCGAAATACTTTGATGCGCCCTATACTGAGCCGGTTAATATCTCCTATGATTATTTAGAAAAGCTCTTTAGTATGGCGGCTGAGAAACATCCGATTTCTTTAAAGGCTCTTCAAAATCTTGATAAGATTGATGTCTTTATTCAGGATAATTTCAAGATTGCTTTTGGTAACCGTATTCTCAAACAGATTAGAATCTTTGTTCCTGTCTATGTTGCCTGTGGCAATACCGAGACTGAGGGACTTGACTTTATGATCTGTACCAAAATCCTTAAAAAGTTTGAGGCCTTAAACCTTCCGTTCTTACGCAAAGAGTTAGAAGAGTTAATTTCCTTAATTCAAAAATTATTTGGCAAAGACGCCTTCACCGAATCAATTGCCTATCTGCGCGATTTATTGAAGATGGCGGGCGCTTAGTTGGGGTGCGTTTAAATGGCAAAGGCAAAGACCAATTATGAGAAACGCTTTTATCAACGCATCTTAAAAGCTATCAATAGAGAAGACGCCAAAGGGTTTTATAAAGAATTTAATAATGCGATTAAAAGTGGCAAAATGACCATTAGCCAGATGCGGACCAAGAGTCAGCTTTCTTTTGATGCGACTTGGATCAATGTTATTACCAGTTACTTACCATATCTAGAGAAGATTGTTCGCAATCCTAGGATCTATATGGAAGCCATCGAGATGGTAACACCAATTCAATCAGCCAAGAAAATCACCGCTCGTTCCGTTCAGCATCTTTCAGCCAATGTGCAAAATGTTCAAGAGATTCGTAGTGATGGAACCATCGTTCCTTCTAAGGTGTTATCCACCATCTACGAAGACACGATGAATATCTATGAAAACCGCTTTATTATGACACTTATTTCTAAACTGGCGGCTTTTGTGGAAGTGCGTTATGAGCAAATTGCTGAAAAAACGGAGTCCTATCAAACCGATTATTTAAGAGTTCAAGATGTCTTTAAGTGGCGAAACTATGATATTGAAGCCAATATTGATTTAAAGGTTAAAGAACAGGTTGAGGATGAAGAAAGTCAAAAGAATTTAGAACTCGTCGAGGATATCAGAACCATCCGTAGTTATGTACGGGGTTTTATGCAGTCGGTTTTCTATCAAACCATGAAGGAAAGTCGGGCGCGAGCCGTTAATCCGCCGATTCTAAGGACCAATATCATTGTTAAGTCAGTTGAATATAATAGTTGCTTAAAATTATGGCAGTTCTTAGATTCCTATCGCCAACTTGGGGTCAGTGTTGGTGTCTTTGATAAGGAACTGGATTTTGATGAAGACTTTGTCAATAAGGTCAGCGATATGTTAATGCTGAATTATTCTTTAATCACCGAGAATCAAGCTGATCGTGAAGACACTTATAATCTTTTGCCCTATAAAAAGCGTAGAGAAAAAGAAATACGCTTTAGTAAGACCGAATTAGTTGTTGAGGAAATGCTGGATGAGGATGCCGATATTAAAGCCGTTCCCCCTACTATTTCCGAATACTACTATCAAAGGATGAAGCAGATTTCAAAGACCAACTTCACTAGACAAGTGAATTCCGGTATTTCTTATAATCGTTCCTTTTTAAATATTTATAAGAAAATGTTAAAAATTGAAAATGGTGTGCAAAAAGAAATTCTACAAGGTCTTGAAAAAAGATTACGTAAAAGATATCCAACTAAGATAAAATCCGCCGCCAAGGTCACTTTTTTGAAAAGAGTTCGCTCAATTTATAAATCGGTGATTTTAATTAAGAAAGCCGACTTAGAAAGCGCGGAGGCGAAGTTAAGAAAAGCCGAAGCCGATCTTGAGAAAAACATGGCTTTAATTAAACCTGAAACCAAAGCTTTCCGCAAGAAAGAGCGGGAAAAAGCGGCGCGCCGGGCTAGAAAGAAAGCTCGGGCCAAGGGCTTACCAGTACCGAAGATGAAAGATTTAATTAAAGAGGAAGAAGAAGAGCCAATCATTGATCTTCCCGAAGTTGACGATGAAGATCTTTCTGAAAGCGAATTATTAGCTAGTGAGGATGAAGTCGTTAAAAAGCCCGTAAAAAAGGCGGTAAACAAAGGCGAACCGGAGCCGATTGATGTCGTCATTGTTAAAGCTAATGAGGATGAAGAGGATGAAGAGTAAGAAGGGCAAGTATCTCAAAAGAATCGCTTTAGTTCTTCTTGAATTACTCATCCTTTATATTGTTATTAAAGTCGTTATTGGGGTGGCGACAAATAGTCCAGTAAATGTCTTTAATCACTATGTCTTCGTTGTTAAGACGGAGTCGATGCAAGACTTTATTAACCCGGGGGATATCGTTTTTATCCAAAAGTGTCAGATTGATAAGGCGCAAATAGGCGATGTCATCTCCTTTACTTGTATTAACCCCACTCAAACTATTTATGGTAGTAACATCATCCATCGCGTAGTTGATAGAGAAGTTGTTGATGGCCTTATAAGACTAACAACTAAAGGCGATGCCAATGTTATTATTGATGAATACCAAGTTACTGGGGCCAACTTTGTCGGCCGAGTTACCCTAGTATCCCCCTTCCTAGGCCGCGTCTTTAATCTATTTGTCAGTACTTACCTTTCTTTATATCTAATTGTTCTTGTTCTACTTTTATTTGTTATTGTCAGTGTGATTAAACGTATGATCAAGTTAGTAAAAGAAGAGCATAGACAAAAGGAAAAAGAGAAAATCAAAGAAGAAATTCTAGCCGAAAAAAGAAGAGGAGAATAGAGCATGAAAAAAAGGAGCATCTTTATCTTTCTAGCAGTTTCCATTATTCTTTCCTTATTCATCAGCATAATTTATATCGTTAAAGCCTCTTCAATTGTTGAAGCTAAAGCCCACAGCAACGTGCATAGTGTGGCTACAGAAACCGCGGCTTACTTAGATAACAATGTGCAGAATACTCATGATGATATTGCTTTTTATATTGAAAATTCTACGAAAGAAAAAGGTGAACTGGTCAGTGAGCTCTATTCTAAATATAGTAGTCGTTTTATCGGCTTTGGTTATTGTGAGGGCATAAGCGGCGAAGATCCTAAACTCGTTTCTTATGCGGGCAAGGATGATTATGAGTTATTTGCTTTTAACTTTTCCCATTCGGAGCGCTTTTTCGCCCAGCAATGTGCCATAACTAATTTATCAAGATTCTTTGATAATCTAACGGATGAGCAAAATGAAGTGGTCATCTTCTATCATTTTGACGATTATTTTGCCTTTCAGCCCTTTTCGGCTTATGAGACGATGTTGAGCAGTGCTTATCCTGAGGGCACTAGATATCTTGTTAGCACAGGGGATGGCTTAATCTTAGCCAATTCTTTCAGTGACGATATGTCGATGAGCAGCATTTTTAGAATGTCAGTTGATCCCTTCCCTGGTTTTGTTGAGGATATCTTAGCAGGTGAGGGTCAATCTAAAATAATGAAACTCAATAAAGGCTTATCACATTTAGTTACTGTTTCCACTTGTTTAGAAGATTTTAATGATGATGGTGTTTATATCTTTGTCATCGTCGATAATATTTATATCACTAATTTCTTGAATTCACTGCTTATCATCACCGCGATTTACAATGCCTTCTTTATTGTGATCAATGTTGGGATGGCGCTAACCATGTATTTTACTAAGCGCAGCAGTCGGGACTTAATTATTCCCTTTTCCTATGAAGATCATTATGTTTTACTGGTCGGTGAAGATGGTAAGATTATAAGTAAAAACAAGCGTTTTAGCAAATCAAAGTATAATTGTGGCAATCTACTAAGAACAGGGGTTGTTGAACTTAAGGAGCAAACAACTGAAGAATTAAAGAACTTATTAGAAACAGCTTCTTCTTTGACTTTGCGTTATGTCTTTGATGATAAGATTGAAGATATCAATTTCTTGATTTTAAATTCAAAGATCGGCTATCAATTAATTGCCGAAGCCTATGATGATGCTTATATAGCTCGTGATAGGAAGGGTAGCAGAAGAGGGGTTAGTATTGATTATGCTTATCAAGATGATTTTTACGATATTTTAAATAGAAAAGCGCTATTAGAACGTTTGAAGGATACAATTGCCAACAAGAAGAAATATTTAAATGTTTATCTTGTTTGTTGCTCCTTGAAAAATCACGATGAAATTACGCGTTTATATGGTCAGCATATTCACGAGATGATTAATACAGAAGTTATTAATCGCTTGAAGAAGTCTTTAGATGGTAATGAGATCTACTCTATCAATGACAATTTCTGTGCTTTCTTTGTTCATTTAAAGGATAACTTCAATGATTTAAGAAGACAGATGGAAGTTATTAATAAAGAGCAAAGACATCCTATCAGTATCTATTCCAGTGATTCAATAGTTGAGCCCTATTTCGGTATTTATCCTCTTTCTTTAATTGAGGCCAATGAAGATCCAACGCCAAGAGGTATTATCAATAAGGCGATAATTGCCTATAACCGGGCTAAACAGAGTAAGGATCAAAACTATTATTTATACGATATCAGTTCCGAGTCTTTGCTCGAACGTGAGCAAATAGTAGCGGATGATATTAAAAAAGGTATTGAAAACAATGAGTTTGAGACCCACTTCCAACCAGTTTACAATTTAAAAGAAGATCGGGTATCGGGCTTTGAATGTCTGTTAAGATGGAATAATGACAAATACCGTTTTGAGTCGCCGTATGAATATATCAAAGTTGCCGAGCATGCGGGCTATATCCACGATATTGGTATTTTTACTTTCCGCAAGGCCTTGGAGTTACTTAAAGAGTTAAATAGAGATGATATTCGAGTATCGGTTAACGTTTCGCTTGCTCAATTTATGCAGGCTGGCTTTACCACGGATGTTATTAATCTTTTTAAGGAATATGATGTTCCTTATTCCAGTGTGGCGATGGAAATCACTGAGACTTTCTTTGCCGAGTCTATTCAAGAAATTACTGATAAATTAGAATATATTCGTTCCTTTGGCATTAAAATTTATCTAGATGACTTTGGGACGGGCTACTCATCTTTGCTTTATTTAGCAGAGTTCCCAGTGGATGTTATTAAGATTGATAAAGAATTTACCAATCAAATTAAAGCTAATGAAAGTGTAAGAACAATTATGTCTTATTTAATTGGTATGGCTAATGCCATAGGTTTAGATGTGGTGGCTGAGGGTGTAGAAACCGACTATCAGCTCAAGTTCTATGAACGCCAGAAATGCAATTATATACAAGGCTTTTATTTCTCTAAACCGCTACCAGTGTCTGAGGTCCAAAAGGCCTTAGAAATCAAAAGGAGTGATGTCTAATGATATTAGCAAGAACAGCAAGTACTAGTGATCCAGTCTTTACGGGTTTGATCATTATTGTGATAATTGGCCTAAGTGTTTTACTACTTTGGTCCATTATCCGCGAAATGAAAAAAAGAAAAAAAGAACGGGAACAACCAAAAAAGACCCCAGGTTTAATGTCCTTATCCCATTTGACGGAGTCTTTAAACGAATTTGTTCGGGTTTATCACCTTTCTAAGAAGGCGACAATTTTTGTCTTTTCCTTTGCTAATGCCAATGAACTAGCCGAGTCGTTTGGTCGTCGAACCGAGATGATTTTAAAAGATAAGGTTCTCCAGAATGTGATAAAAATTCTCCCTAGAAACGCGGTTTTAGCTGAATACAGGAACGAAAGCGATAGTTACGCTTTACTATTAAGAGGCGATTTTCCTGAAGACAAACTCTTAAGTTTTGCTAACTACCTAGTCAGCGTTATTGAAACTCCTGTTGCGGTTCCTAACCTTGAGATTGAAATTTCCTATTCAGCTTATTTAGGTATTGTCTATTATCCAACTCATGCCATTTCGGTTACTGATTTGTTAAACAAGGCCGATGTCGCTCTTTATATGAACCAGAAGAGCCCTAACACCAAATACACGGTTTATTCTTCCTCTTTCGCGGTTACCGAAGAAGAGAATCTTGTTTACTATAACCAAATCAAAGCCGCCATTAAAAACAAAGAATTTGAACTTTATTATCAACCAATTTGTGAATGTAAAACCCAAAACATTGTTGGTTTTGAAGCCTTGATTCGCTGGAAACATCCAGAATTAGGCATATTAAATCCAGCCAAATTCCTTTCTGTTTTAGAGAATTCTGGGGATATAAACTGGATTGGCAAATGGAGCATGCATGTTATCTGTGCTTACTATAATGAACAGCGCGCTCTTTTCAAAGAACATAATGTTTTCTTCTCAGTAAACCTTTCAGTTAAGCAATTGCTCAATGAGAACTTGGTCAATGATTTTGCCGCTATTCTCAATCAATATCATGTGCCTACTGACGCAATTTGTTTTGAAATTGAAGAATATGCCCTTTATGAACGTTATCCTGTCATTCAAACAACGATTCGAGAATTAGGAGAGAAAGGTTTCAAACTCGCTATTGATCACTTTGGTTTAGATTCTAATAACATCAAGAAATTAGAATCACAAGAACCCTATATGATTAAACTTGTAGCAAAAGACACCTTGGAAGCCCAAGACTCCTTTGTTGGGTCGCGTGTTTTCGAGATTTTAATTGATACCTGTAAAAAGCGAAATATTAAAATTTCCTCTTTAATGGTTGAAAATCAAGATGATATCAAAAAACTTGAAGAAAGCGGTTTTGATTATCAGCAAGGCTATTTTATTGCTGAGCCGATGAGTGCTAAAGACAATGCTGAATTCTTTTCCGCCAGCTTTCGCCTAAAAGAAGATGAAAGCAAGAAAAAGGAAGAATAAAAAGAAAAAAGGCAAAAAATGCTGACTTTTTCCAAAAATTAAGTTGCAACCAAGAAATATTCGTTCTATAATAACTTTGCATTTAGAAATAGATGCATAGTCTAAAAATGACGGAAGGAAGTAAAAATGAAGGGCGCAATTAAGATGTTTAGTAAAGAAAAGGGCTTCGGCTTTATTCGCACCGAAGAGGGCAAGGATGTCTTTTTCCACTACTCCGAACTACAAATGGAAGGCTTTAAGACCGCTGAAGTTGGCGAAGAGGTTGAATTTGATGTTCAAGAATCGGACAGAGGTCCTAGAGCTGCTAATATTCGCAAGTTATAGTAGCTAGTGAGAAAACCACGAAAGTGGTTTTTTTGTTTCTCATAAAGTAGTATAATACCTAAGAGGTTAGGAGGGGTTCTATGCCATTAACAGCGGGAATAGTTGGTTTGCCAAATGTTGGAAAATCCACCCTTTTTAATGCCATTACTTCTTCAAGTGTTATCGCTGAAAACTATCCTTTTGCTACTATTACGCCTAATACGGGGATCGTTGAAGTTAAAGATTATCGTCTAAACTTTTTGACTAAACTTTTTAAATCGGCGAAGACGATAGCCGCCACTTTTGAATTTCGGGATATTGCTGGCTTAGTAAAAGGGGCTTCTAAGGGTGAGGGGTTAGGCAATCAGTTTTTAGCTAATATTCGCGAGACTGATGCCATTTGTCATGTGGTTCGTTGTTTTGAAAATGCGGCCATTATTCATGTTGATGGCAGCATTGATCCTCTTAGAGATGTAGAGACAATTGATATTGAGTTAATTATGGCGGATTTAGAAAGTGTTGAGAAACGTTTGAGTCGGATTGAAACTAAGGCCCGCCTTCAAAAAGAGGGAGAGGCGCTTATTGAATATAACCTTTTAAGTAAGATAAAAGAGAAACTATTAAAAATGCAACCAGCTCGCAGTCTACCTTTTAGCGAAGCGGAGGCAAGTCTGATGCGCTCCTTTCAACTCTTAACCGCAAAACCTGTTATTTTGATTGCTAACCTAGGGGAAGAAGATATTGTTAATCCTAAGGCCAATAAATATTATCAAGTTTTAGAAAGTGTCGCTCAGAAAGAAGGGGCTGAATTAGTAGCTATCTGTGCCCAAGTAGAAGCGGATATAGTTTCTCTTAGTCCAGAAGATAAGGATACGTTTTTAAAAGAACTTGGCTTGCAAGAGAGCGGCCTTGATAAACTCACGCATGCTGCTTATAGTCTATTGGGTTTAAAGACTTTCTTTACCGTTGGGTCAAAAGAGAGTAGGGCCTGGACTTTTAAAAGTGGAAGTAAGGCTCCTGTTTGCGCAGGCATTGTCCATTCAGATTTTGAACGTGGTTTTATTAAAGCCGAGATTTATAGTTTTGAAGATTTAGTAAAATACGGCAGTGAGCAAGCCGTTAAAGATAAAGGACGATTAAGAATAGAAGGGAAGGATTATATCGTTCAAGATGGCGATATTGTCCATTTTAGGTTTAATGTGTAATGAAAAGAAAAGTAGGTTTAGTTTTAGGTGGAGGCGGCGCTAAAGGCGCCTATCAAGTCGGCGTTTATAAGGCTTTACGCGATCATGGGCTTATCGATGAGATAAAGGCTATTTCTGGCACTTCAATCGGTGCGCTAAACTTAGCCCTTTTAGCCTTGCAAGAAGTTGATCAAGCTGCGGAGATTTGGCTCAGCCTTACCAAGAGAAAAGTTTTGACTCTTAAGCATTGGAAAGAGTATTTAGATTTCAAGAATTTTAGTGTTCTTTCGCGTAAGGGAATGCTAGAAATTTTTAGTAGTGAAATTGATTTTAAACGCGTCAGTGATTGTAAGATTCCACTTTATGTCTGTGCCACTAATCTTAGAGATAATGTTGGTGAAACCTTTAAATTAAATGGGCTCAGTGAAGAAGAGATTATTGATCGTCTTTCCGCTTCTAGCGCTATCCCCACCGTTTTCCCCAACGTTGAGATCAATGGCATCCGTTATATGGATGGCTATCTGTATGATAATGTGCCGATTAATAGTCTAGTGGCAAATGAAGATTGCAATTTTTTATATGTTGTTCCATTAACCGCCTTTCATTGTTCTAAGCCTGAAGATTACCCTAATCAAACTCTAATTGTCTTTGATGAACCGGCTTTTGATGACTTAAAACTCTGGGATGGGACTTTGAGATTTGGCCATGCTGTTGCTAAGTACCGCTTAGAATTAGGTTATGACAATGCGATGCGTCTTATTAATTATTTAAGACAAAAAGGGCTTATTTATAAGACTAGAAAAGAGAAGGTTAGACGCCTATTTTCTGTCCTTACCAGGCGAACAAAAAAGCTTAAAAAATATTATTCTGTCAGTGGTTTAGATCCCGTGATTAAAGAGGAAAAAGAATAGATGGATTGGATAGAATTTTTAAAATACATCCTATTAGGAATTGTACAAGGAGCCTGTGAAATTTTACCGATTTCTTCTAGTGGGCATTTGGTTTTAGCATATGCCCTTTTGGGCTTTGAAGAAGTTAATTTAGCCTTCTCAGTTTTCTTACATTTTGCTTCTTTAATTGCGGCTTTAATCTTTTTAAGAAAACAAGTTTGGCGTATTTTAAAAGGCAGCGCACTTTACCTTTTTAAAAAGGATCAAGAACAGAAAAACAATTTTCACTATCTTTTACTTTTAATTATAAGTACAGCTGTCACGGCTGTTATCGGCCTTATATTTAAAGATCAAATGGCCAAACTTAGTTCAGTTGCTTTTGTTGGTATAGCCTTGATAATAAACGGATTTTGGATTTTAATTTTCGATCATTTAAAGGGGGAAAGAAGAATAGATGATCTTCCCTTGTGGAAAGCTTTAATAATTGGCCTTGGGCAGGGGGTAGGCGTTTTACCAGGCATCTCTCGCAGTGGAGCAACTATAGGCACATCTATCTGTGTTGGACTCAAAAAAGAAGATGCCGCCGAATACGCTTTCTTACTATTTCTTCCTATAACTTTAGGAGCCACTATTTTAGAGGTTCAAGATTTATTGACCGTTGATAAAAATTTAATTCCGGCGTATATTGCAGGTTTTGTTTTAGCTTTCTTAACCACCTATTTGGCCTTGGTTTTCTTCTTAAAAATTATTCGTAAACGCCGTTTATTACCTTTCGCTATTTATTGTTTTATTGTGGGCTTAACGGCGACTCTGGTGGCTTTTTTATAATTTTATATAAGCGCGGGTAACTTATATAGATTACAAGACAATAAACACAGGCAAAAGCTAGTGAAAACGCAAAGCGAAGGGCGATAGTCCCCACGGTTAAAGACAAAGGATAATCAAAAATCAAAGAATCTAGATAAAGGGCACAAGAATTAATGGCCGTAACACAAAGAGAAGTTGTAAAGGTAATAAGTATTACCTTTTTTAAATTGAAATTATCCTTTATTAGATATTTAGACATTAGACCGCTAAGAAAGCCCCAAAAAATGGGAGCAATCATCCAAAGAGCGGTAGTATAACTAAGACCATAAAAGAGCATTTGACTGATAAAACCAACAACCGCTCCCGCTAAAGCGCCCACCCAAGGGCCAAATAAAAAGCCCGCTAAAAGTAAGGGTAACCCATAGATAGTAAATTTAGAAATATTAGAGCGGACACTAATAACATCTAAAATCAGTGACAGGGCCGCCATACTAGCCGCCACCGCCATTTTATAAGTTTTTGAACTTTTCATTGAAAAAGACCTCCTTTTAAGAGGTCCGCATAACAGCGGACGCGTTAGAAAACCGCCACTTAGTGTTCGCGCTAACGCAACTTCCCATCATTAGCTACTTTACGCTTTCTAACTACTCTGTTTTCTCTAATTATAAGGGAAGTTAGTTAAAAGTGTTACAAAAAAATAAAAATAATTTATAATAGGCACAAGGGAGAAGTAAAAATGGTAACAAATGAATGGCAAGCGATTATTGATAAGGAAATCGCCCAACCTTATTTTCAAAAGTTAAAAAGTTTTATTAAAGAAGAATATGCGACCAAACGCATTTATCCTCGCGGGAAAAATATTTTTCGGGCCTTTGAGTTAACCGATTTTTCGGAAGTTAAAGTGGTGATTATCGGTCAAGATCCTTATCACAACGAAGGACAAGCTCACGGCCTTTGTTTTTCAGTGCCCGACAAGCAAGCCATTCCTCCAAGTTTGAAAAACATCTATCAAGAATTAAAGGATGACGTAGGTTGTTCAATTCCTTCTAGTGGTAATCTTGAAAAGTGGGCTAAGCAAGGAGTTTTATTGTTAAATGCGGTTTTAACTGTCGTTGCCCATCGTCCCTTATCTCATAGTAATAAGGGCTGGGAAATTTTTACCGAGAATATTATCAGAGTTTTAAACGATGATGATAGACCGAAAGTCTTTCTTTTATGGGGCGCCTATGCGAAAAAGAAGAAACTTCTACTCACAAATCCTAGGCATTTAGTTTTAGAAGCTAATCATCCCTCCCCCTTATCGGCTTACCGAGGCTTTTTTGGTTGCAAGCACTTTTCTAAGACTAATGCTTTTTTGATAGCAAATAAACGCCAGCCAATTGATTGGCAACTTTAAACGTGTTAGAATAAGCGCGGGAGCTCACGATATGGGCTGAGAGTATCGTATTTGCGATAGACCGATATACCTGATCTAGATAATGCTAGCGGAGGAAAGAATATGAACATCAGAATCAGACAGATGACTGAAACCGCTATTTTGATTGCTTTAGCGGTTTTATTAGATTTATTATTCAAAGCAATACCAATTTTAAAGATGCCTACCGGTGGGAGTTTTTCACTAACAATGCTACCACTTATAATTAACGGTTATCGCAACGGCCTTAAATGGGGCATAATTAGTGGTCTTGCCTATGCTGTTATCAATTTTGCTCTTGATGGCTATTATTGGCATTGGGGTTCAATTGTTTTTGATTATCTCTTGGCCTTTGGTTTACTGGGCTTAACAGGGTTATTTAAAAATCTTGGGCGAAGAAAACCCATCTATATTTTTGGGATTATTTTTGTTTGTTTTTTACGTTATCTTTGCCATAGTTTGAGCGGAGTTATCTTTTTTAGTTCTTATGCTGAAGATTGGTTTACTGAAAACCCAACCTCCTTTGCCTACGGCTCAGTTTTCCTTTATTCCTTTGTTATTTACAACGGTCCTTATATGTTAGCCAACACTATTGGCTGTTTAATTGCATCTTTAGCGCTTTATCGCTTTATTTATCCAGTCAAGAAGGTGTATAATGGCAACAAGTAGGTGGTGAAATTAATGGGGGATGTATTTAGAAAAGTCGAGCGAAAAGGCTCATCTTCGGTCAAATGGGACTATCATGTCCAAGGAGATCAAGTGCCTTTTACTATAGCTGATAGTGATTATGCTTCGCCCAAGTGCATCTTAAATGCTTTAACAAAAAGAGTTAAGGCCGGGCACTTTGGCTATAGTAAAAATGGTGATGATTATTTAGAGGCGATTAAAAATTGGTATCATAAAAAGCACGCTTGTGAAATTCAAAGCAAATGGGTTCTACCCACCAGTAACGTTTTAACAGCATGTAAAATTGCTCTTGAAAGCATTGGTTACCGAGGAGACCGAGTTATTATCATGCCTCCAGTTTATAGTTCTTTTTATAATTTACTAGAAAATCTTGAACGGAAAATAGTCTGTTGTGATTTAATAAATGATAATGAAAAATACCGAATTGATTTTGTTAAACTTGAAGAACTATTTAAGCGGGGGAATCATATCTTGCTTTTATGCAGTCCGCACAACCCAGTTGGCCGTGTCTGGCGTAGAGATGAACTTGAAAAACTATCCGAATTATGCGCTAAATATTCGGTGACAATTATAAGTGATGAGATTCATTCAGATTTCATTTTAGGTTCTAATAAATTCATATCTATGCTTGAATTTAATGAGGTACACCGCCAACTTTATGTTTTATCAGCTCCAACCAAAACCTTTAGTCTTGCCGGTTTACTCTCAGCATATCTAATTGTTCCTGATGAGAATAATCGTAACTCTTGTCAAAAGACTTTGACGCGCAATTGTTGCTCAGTTGTAAATATCCTAGCCGCAACAGCAACTAAGGAAGCTTATACCAATCCTGAAGCCTTTGAATGGGTTCAAAAACAAAACGAGCATATCTTAAAAAATTATCAAACGGTTAAAGAATATCTAGCTAAATACTTACCTGAGGCAAAACTACCAGAGCAAGAAGGAACCTATGTTCTTTGGCTTAACTTAAAGTGTTTAGATAAATCTTCAGCAGAAATTGTTGATCTTTTAGCTAAGGGTGGGGTTTTAGTCAATTCAGGAAAAAGTTATGGGGCCGATTATGATGGTTATATTCGTTGGTGCGTTGCTTGTTCGCAAAAGCAATTAAAAGAGGGTTTAAAAAGATTTGTTCGGGTTTTAGGAGCAGGTAAAAAAAGGTAAAGGGTTGAAAAACCCTTTATAATTTTGTAGAATATAAACGCCTATGAAAGGAAGGATATTATGGGACGAGCGCATGAAGTTAGAAAAGCCGCGATGGCTAAAACCGCTGCTGCTAAGACCAAAGTTTATTCAAAATTTGGCAAAGAAATTTTAATAGCAGCTAAAGGCGGCGTTCCTGATCCTGAAATGAACCTCATCTTAAGAAGGGTGATTGAAAGAGCAAAGAAAGCTCAAGTACCAGCCGATATCATCAAAAGAGCAATTGATCGTGCTAAATCGGGGACGAGTGAGGACTATAGTGCCCAAACTTATGAAGCCTTTGGTCCAGGGGCCGCCACTTTGATTATTGAGTGTTTGACTGATAATGTTAATCGAACGGTTAGTGATGTTCGTTCAGCGCTAACGAAGAACCAATGCAAGATGGGAGTGACCGGTAGTGTCTCACATGGTTATGACTATGTTTCCATTGTTTCTTGTAAGGGTGTGAGCGAAGATCAGGTATTAGAAGTATTATTGATGGCGGATCTAAACATAAAGTCGGTTGAAAGCGTTGATGATGAGGTTGAAATCTATGGAGAGGCGACAGATTTATATAATATCAAGACGGCTTTAGAAGAGGCGTATCCTGATATTCAGATCGGAACCGAAGAATTGAGTTATGTTCCTATTAATGAAGAGTACACTAGTCTTGAAGGTGATGATAG
>JAAZGG010000146.1 GCA_012511355.1 bacterium
CACCACATTTTCATTTCCCCCACCAAAGTCTTCCGTAATAGCACAGCTATTGACGATATCTAGGGTAGGGTATTGGGCCGTAAATTGCCGCCCAACAGTGTCAGTTTTAACTAACATCCTGCTGGTATCATAGGTCCCACTAAGAGTATTTTCAAAGAAATAAGTTAAGTCGGCAGTATATTCACCTTCTTCATCGCCATACCAATCCCAGACCATATCTAAGACCTCATCACCAGCGATGAAACTTGTATAACCAATATAGCTCATATTAAGACAGGCGATACTGGGTTGGGAGATAAAGTTTAAAAATTCATAGGCTAGTTCCTTTTTAGCACCCTTTGGTAAGCACCAACCATCAAACCAGATGTTGCTACCTTCTTCAGGTACCGAGTAATTAAGTAAGACCCCATCTTCTTCTTCAGCGGTATCCATCGAAAAGACGGCATCGCCTGACCAAGCCAAATTGATATCTACTTTACCGGTGACAATATCATTCTTGCCACTATCGACTTCAAAGCCATAGATATTCTTTTTAAGATTAGTTAAGGTTTTCTGGACCTTTTCAAGGGTATCTTTATCGTGACGATTAAAGATCTCGGTTAAGATGGCATTGTATTCAGCTGCACTTAATTCACCAGTTTGATACTTAGCTCTGGCCTTATTGAGTTCGCCACGATAGACCTTCATAACCCCCACCATATAGGTCTCTCTTAAACTATCTTTAATTAAAATCTTTTTGTTATAATCAACCGACCATAAAGAGGTCCAAGTCTTCATATCCTCTTCATCAACGGTTGCGGGGTTATAGGTTAGACCTACGGTCCCCCACATATAGCCACAGGCATATTTATCCCACTCATTCTTGATAAATAAATTCTGTAGATACTTAGAGGCATATTGGGTATAGTTAGGAATTTTAGTTAAATCGATTTCTTCAAGCATATCCTCAACCATTAATCTTTGAATGATATAGTCACTGGGACAGATTAAATCATACTGAGTTTTACCCGTTTTAATTTCATTTAACATCACTTCGTTAGTATCAAAGGTATCGTATTCAACACTGACTGTTCTGCCTGGATACTTTTCAGCATAATATGCTTCAAACTGTTCGATAATACCCGGGATTTCCTTTTCATCATCGTCAAAAAGAGGATCGCTACCATCATAGATGTAGTCGGCCCAGTTATAGACTTTTAAAACTTCTTTAGGGTTTTCCGCATAAAGTTTTTGTTCTTTCTTAGTTAAGCTTAGACTAAAGCTTGCGATGAGAGTTGAACTCAGAATAAAAGTAAGGATTTTTTTAAACTTCATTTTTTTGCTGCCTCCTTATTTTCGCACTTTGTCGGCGAAGATTGAGATTAGTAACAATAACCACCACTAAGGCTAAAAGGAAGATGATGGTAGTTAAGGCTCGTAATTGAGAAGGAATTGGTCCCTTCTTAATTTTAGTTTGGACTAAGGTACTTAAGGTTTGGAAAGAGTTATTACGGGTAAAGGCGGTAATGATAAAGTCATCAAGTGATAAAGTGATGGCTAATAGAAAGCCTGAGAAGATGCCAGGTAAGATTTCGGGGACAATGACTTTTCTTAAGGCATAGATAGGACTAGCCCCTAAATCTAAAGCCGCCTCATAGATATTAGGATCCATCTGCATTAATTTCGGTCTAACACTTAAGACCACAAAGGGTAAAGTTAAAACCACATGACCGATTAAGAGGGTTAGAAAGTTAAACCTAATTCCTAAAAAGACAAAGAGAATTGTTAAGGATAAGGCGATGACAATCTCTGGATTAACCACCGGTATTTGTCCTACTAACTCTAAGGCATTCTTCGCCCGTTTCTTAGAATAGAAGATGCCAATAGCTCCAAGGGTACCAAGGATGGTTGAAACTACCGCTGAGACCACGGCGATCAATACCGTGTTACTAAGAGCCACCATCGTCTCTTGGTCTTTAAAGAGCTTGGCATATAAGCCAAAACTAAAGCCGGTCCAATCACCAACGTTGGTCGCTTCAGTAAAACTAAAGACGATGAGAGTGAAGATAGGAAGATACATTAGTAGCAAGAAGAGCCAAACATAACTCTTGACAAAAATTTTCTTTACCATATTGATCCCCTCGCATCCTCATCTTTTTTGACATTCTTAGTAAATAACATGCTGACTAGAATAATCACTAGTAAGACAAAGGCCATAAAGGAACCATCATTCCATTGACCCTGGGAAAAGTTTAAGTAGATAGAGTTACCAAAGAGGATTATCTGACCTTCTGATAAGACATCGCTTATGACATAAGAAGACATCGTCGGCATAAAGACCATGGTTGCCGCACTGACAATACCAGGAGAAGATAAGGGCACTACCGTTTTAAAGAAAACTTGCTTGGGTGTCGCCCCTAAATCACTGGCGGCCTCAATTAAACTTTGATCCATTTTTAACATAGTTGTATAAAGGGGTAAGATGACAAAGGGTAAGTAGTTATAAGCCATACCGATCATGGTGGCTAAGATAGGATAGTGTCCACCACCTAGACCAATCCAAACTAATAGATCCCTAGTGGCCCCAGTTCTTAAGACAAAGTTGATCCACATCGGCATGATGAAAAGCAAGACCATGATCTTGTTGATATTGTATCTTTTACTGGCTAAGAAGTAGGCTAGAGGATAACCAATAATCAAACAGATGGCCGTATTCATAAAGCCGATTAATAAGCTGACAAATAAGACATTGAGTTTAGTGGGGTCGGTAAAGAATTTATTGAGATTATTAAGACTAAATTCCCCACCCCCATTAGTAAAGGCATAATAGATAATTAAAAGTAGGGGTACAATGATAAAGCATAAGAGGAAGACAGCATAGGGTATGGCTAAATACTTGCGGGAGAAGCGAAAACTAAGCTTTGACATGGTCCTTGATATCGCCTTTTAATTTTAGCCGGATGTCTTTTTTAGCAATATAGACACTGACACGGTCATGTTCATTCCAGCTATATTCTGTGTCCACGACAAAGTCTTCTTCATCGCTAGTGCGAACGATAACTTTATAATGGTCACCCTTATAGATGATACTGACGATTTCTCCTGCTACCTCGCCATCTTCTTCATTATCAATAATACCAATTGCATTAAAGTCAATGCTGACTTGAACATCGACATCAGTTAGGTCGTATTTTAGGCCTTTAGCGTCAACTAAATAGCCATCCTCGTCCACCCTTGAGTCTTGCTGTAATTGAGTGATATCGGCTTCAAAAACACCGTTTGCGAAGCAAACATTATTGTTTTTATCAATATGACCTAGATAAATATTCTCTGTGATAACCTTCTTCATGATATGTATCATATCAGGAGCGATAGTAATACCGATTTTATCCATTTCAGGGATATCACGAGTATCCTGAATTATCACTTCATTTTTACCGACCATCATGGTGTATTCATAATGCACACCTTTAAAGATCTTACTGATTATCTTACCAACAACCATGCCCTCAGAGGCTGGACAGAGACGAATATCTTCAGGTCGTATGACAACATCAACTTTTTCGTTTTTCTCAAAGTCATCGACACAAGTAAAAACTTGACCTAAAAAGCGCACCTTTTTATCGCCTAGATAAGTGGCATTATAGATATTTGATTCCCCAATAAAGTCCGCCACAAAGGCATTCTTGGGTTCATTATAAACATCGACGGGACTACCGATCTGTTGAATCATCCCATCCTTCATAACCACTATGGTATCCGACATCGTTAAAGCTTCTTCTTGATCGTGGGTAACATAGATAAAGGTAATACCTAGTTTTTTATGCATGTCTTTGAGTTCTAGTTGCATCTCTTGGCGCATCTTTAAGTCTAAAGCCCCTAAAGGCTCATCAAGTAAGAGGATTTCCGGTTCATTGACAATAGCTCTTGCGATAGCGACCCTTTGTTGTTGACCACCAGAAAGGGTGGCGATATCCCGCCACTCAAACTCTTCTAAATCCACCATCTTTAAGGCTTTAGTGACCTTATCATCAATTTCTTCCTGTGTTAATTTGCGAGTAACTTCCACTTCTTGACCATGGCGGTCGATAACCTTTTCCTTAATCTTCTTGAGTTTTAAGCCAAAGGCGATATTATCATAGACATCAAGATAGGGGAAAAGGGCGTAGCGTTGGAAAACGGTATTAACGGGCCTTTGGTAAGGGGGTAGATTAGTAATATCCTCCCCATTTAAGAAAATTTGACCTTGAGTAGGCATGTCAAAACCGGCAATCATGCGTAGCGTGGTACTCTTACCACAACCCGAGGGCCCTAAAAGGGTTACAAACTCTCCCTTTTTAATGGCTAAGTTGATGTCATCCACCGCGGTCATGTCGCCGAAAACTTTAGAAACATTACGTAGTTCAATAATAATTGGTTCTTTCATGATTTTGGCCTCCTAAAAGTTGGGTGGGCTAGAAATCCAAAGGACCTTAGCCACTTTGTCACCATGATTCTTTAGATAATGGGGTTTATCGGTACTGTAATAAAAAGATTCACCTTTTTTCACAATATAACGATTTTTATTGATAAATAATTGAATTTTACCTTCTAAAACATAACCAAATTCTTGACCTTCATGGGGCATGTCTAAGACAGTTGTCATGCCAGGCGCTAGTTCTAGCATAATAGGTTCCATTTCGTTTTTTTGACTACTGGGGATTAGCCAAGTTATTTTATGACCATCGTTTTCCTTTTCAAAGTAGTCCTGTTTTCTAAAAACTACGGGTTCTACTTCTTCTTCGGCAAAGAATTCCCGTAAGTTCGTCCCTAGGGTTATTAAGATATCGGTTAGGGTGGAGATTGAGGGGCTAGTCAAATCATTTTCTAACTGTGAAATGTAGCCCTTAGTGAGTTCACAGCGATCGGCAAGTTCTGCCTGGGTGAGCTTACACAGTAAGCGTAGTTCTTTAAGTTTTGGTCCGATTTTCATAATCAACCTCCTTTATTTAACAGAGTTAATAATATTAAACTCCAAGTTTAGTATATCTAAACATATGCATTATAAAAACAATTAGACAGCCTGTCAATCTTTTTTGAAAAAGTTCTAAAAAAAAGTCACCGGAGTGACTTCTAACTAAGATAATATTTTTTAAGAACGGCTAGTTTTTCATCCAGTTCATAGACCAAGGGTTTACCAGTAGGGATCTCGACTTCCATTATCTTTTTAGAATCGAGTTTCTCTAGATGCATGACTAGGGCTCTTAAACTATTGCCATGAGCGACAATGATAATTCTTTTGCCATCTAATAAGTGGGGTTTTATTTCCAAATCCCAGTAAGGGAGGACACGTTTAGCGGTATCTAATAAATTCTCAGTGCAGGGTAATAAGTCTTTATCAAGATCCTTATAAAGTGGACTATTTGAGGGATGACGCGCATCTTCTAAACTTAGAGCTGGTGGGCGAACTTCCGCACTCCTACGCCACAAGCGCACTTGTTCACTACCGTATTTTAAAATCGTTTCTTTTTTGTTTAAGCCCTGTAAGGCTCCATAGTGCCGTTCATTTAAACGCCAAGAACAATAGATGTTAGGTTTTTGTTTTAAAACCTTTAAAATTCTAGTTAAAGTAATCTTTGCCCTTTTGAGTAGTGAGGTATAGGCGATATCAAAAATGTACCCGTTTTTAAGGAGAATTTCTCCAGCCTCATCCGCTTCTTCTTCACCTTTTTTGGTTAGACCAACATCGGTCCAACCCGTGAAGCGATTTTCAAAATTCCAGGTGCTTTGACCATGGCGAACTAAGACTAATTTAATCATTTTGATCACCCACTTTTTTATTAGTTTTACCTTTTAAAAGCGCATTTTTCTCTTCCTTATCCATCACCTGATAGATGATGTGTAAAGAGAACAAGCGGAAACTATCTTCGCTTTTTCTAACATCAAGTCCAGTTATTTCTTTAATGCGTTGCAGACGATAGATAATGGTGTTGCGATGGATATCTAGCTTCTCACAGATTTCTTTAATGGCCCCATTAAAGTGAATATAAGCTTCATGAGTTTCTAAGAGATTTTTCTTTTGGGCCATCCTGCTGTATTTTTTTAAATCAGGTAGATAAAGATAAGGGTTTTCTAGATAATTGATGATGACTGCAAGCGCCCCATTGCTTTCTTTATAGCGACTACTAGGGGCTTCTTTATGGAATAAAGCCTTTGCCTTAGCCACGGTTAAAGACTTGTCAAGATCCATCCAGTTATCCACGCGACAACCAGTATAGAAGTTAAAGTTACCAGCAGAACCACTTTTTAATTTGTTAAAATCAACTTTGCGATTGGTAAAGACGATGATATATCTATCATCCTTACCGATAGCGGCCTTTGGTAAAAACTTAAAAATCGCATCAATTTCGTTGATGATATTTTGATTAGATTCTAATTCAATTAAGGTACAGTAATGGAAGTTTTCATAATCAATTTGTAGGTTCTTAATGCTGCTAGTCAACCCACTGCTTAAGTCTTTGTGTTCCAAAATGGCAGTCACAAATTCATAGCTTAACATTCTTTTTAATTCAATGCTGTTAGAGGTGATCTCTTTCCAAACCAGCAGTTCAGCGGTTTGTTGAATTAATCTAGCGTAGTTTAAAACTTGGCTGGGATTACCGGTAACCCCGATGGCTCCAATCACTTCATTATTAAGATAGATAGGTAAGTTAACACCAGGATGGACCATGGTGCCATTGATGATTTTAGCTTCTTGGATAATGCCATAACTTTTAGCATAGGCCGGAGAAGAGATTATCTCTTTAGCGATGGCATGTACTTGACCAATTCTTTCCTTGTCACCACTGCCGATAATTACCCCTTGCTTGTCAAAAACATTAACATTGCAGTTAATGATGGGGATAACTGAATTAACAATTCTTTGCGCTAGTTCGGTATTTAGCATATTATCAACTCCAATGAGAACATAATAGCATAAATTGCCCAAAAAAAGAATAAAAAACAATAATGTTTTTCGTCGTTTGGCATAAAAAGGTAAAAGTCAAGGCTTTTTAGGAAGAAAAGTCGGGCTAGCGGTTGAATTTTTTGCATTTTTAGGTTAAAATTTTCCTTGCTACCAAGAATGAGGTGTTTAATTATGGCGAATGAACAAAACTTGTCTGATCAAGAAATAGTTAGAAGAGAAAAAGTAAATAAATTAATCAAACTAGGGATTGAACCTTTTGGTCAAAGATTTGAAAGAACCCATTTATCCAGCAAATTACGAGAAGAGTTTGGTGACAAGAGTCATGAAGAACTTGATAAAGCCAGCCATCAAGTAACTATTGCTGGTCGGATTATGATGATTCGCGATATGGGGAAAGTCGCTTTTTTGACGCTTCAAGATTTGGGTGGCAAAATTCAAGTTTACCTACGTAAAGATGTAGTTGGCGAAGAAGTTTTCACCAATGTTTTTAAGCAGAGTGATATTGGGGACATCATCGGTGTCAGTGGTACGATTATGCGGACAAGAACAGGTGAACTATCGGTGCGGGCTACTACCTATACCCACTTAACCAAGGCTTTTAAGCCTTTACCCGAAAAGTTTCATGGTCTAACCGATGTTGAAGAGCGCTACCGCCGTCGTTATCTTGATTTAATCATGAATGAAGAGGCTAAGCGCTGTGCCTTATTAAGACCAAAAATCATCCGCTCAATTCAAAGATATATGGATGGCCAAGGTTTTGTTGAGGTTGAAACTCCAGTTTTACAAGCCATTTTAGGGGGAGCGAATGCTCGGCCTTTCATCACCCATCACAACACCTTAGATATGGACTTTTATTTAAGAATTGCTACAGAACTACCCCTAAAGCGTTTAATTGTGGGTGGTTTAGAGAAAGTTTATG
>JAAZGG010000147.1 GCA_012511355.1 bacterium
GAATAAGATAGTCATAGAAGCCGATGAGGCAATTAAAGGAAAGATTAAAACCTTTTCTGCATTGGTTTTAGACTACGGAAATCCAATAAATTGGCATTATAATCCAATTACCAAATCAGAGACACCCACTAATATAAAGTGGTATAAAATCCCAGATTTTGATCCTGCTAGAGGAGATATCAAAGTTATTTGGGAAGCTTCAAGATTTACTCATTTTTTGTTGTTTGCTAGAGCATATATTGTTTCAAAAGACGAGAAATATTACCGTGCTTTTTCTCATCAATTGGATAACTGGCTGAAAAAGAACATATATTCTTACGGTGCAAATTATAAATGCGGTCAAGAATCTACTCTTAGAATGATTAATGCCTTGCTGACTTTTTCTGTTTTTGAGTACTATCAGTTGACAAATATCACTGACTTAAATAACATAAAAAGTTTAATTGAAAGTACATATAAAAAAGTATTGTCGAATTTTTTCTATGCGCATAAATGCATTAAAAACAACCACACGTTATCTGAAATAACTGGTTTAATTCTTGGTGCATGGTGCAGCGAAGACGAAAAAAGATTGGCACATGCTTATAATTTGATGGATGAAGAGATAAAAAAGCAGTTTTTTGCTGATGGTGGTTATGCTCAATATTCTTTTAATTATCAAAGGTTAGCTCTACAGTTGATGGAATTAGTCTTGGGCTTAAATAGCAAAACGGGATTTTGTTTGAATAATAATAGCTTAGAATTGATTGAAAAAAGTGTCTTACAAATGTATCAATTGCAAATAGAAAATGGAGATATGCCAAATTATGGATCTAATGATGGGGCTTTAATCTTTCCGCTTTCTAGTTGTGACTACAGAGATTTCAAATCGGTTTTAAATACAGTATATGCATTATTAAAAGGCCAGCGCCTATATGATTGTGGTAAGCACGATGAAGAGCTTTTGTGGTTTGGTAATACTGATATAAAAGAGATTCCAGTCAAAAAGTTAAAGCACATATCGGACCAATTCACTGATTCTGGGTTTTATTCTTTTAGAAAAAAGGAATTATTTCTTTTAGTTTTGTTGAAAAATTATAAGGTGCGGCCAGGTCATAATGATCAGCTACATTTAGATTTATGGTATAAAGGTGTAAATATTTTTTGTGACGCTGGTTCTTATTCTTATGCCAGTGAATTAGGGGTGGAATTATCTTCAACAACAGCTCATAATACAGTAAAAGTTAAAAACAAAGAGCAGATGAATAAACATGGCCCTTTTTTAGTATATGATTGGTCTGAAGCTAGAGTGACAGAGTTCAATGAGCATTATTTTAAAGGGAAAATGAAGTCAAAAAATGGCTATGAGCACGTAAGGGAAATAATTTTAGATGCGTGTAAAATTTTAATAACAGATGAAGTTATTGGGACGAATGAATACGGGATTATATTTAATACACCTTGCGAATGTGTCGAAACAAACTTTGGAATAAGTTTGCTTTATAAAGGTGCTGTAATGTGTGATATGTATATTGATGGTGCTTTTCAGATAGACGAAGCCTACAGAAGCTTATATTATTTAAAAAAAGAAAAAATTTCCAGAATTAGAATCAACGGCGACAGCTACAAAACTAAAATAGAACTAAATTTACATTAAATTTGAGAGAAGGAATAAAATGATTAATGTCATCGGACTCGGATATATAGGCTTGCCTATTGCTTTAATGTTAGCTAAAAGTGGAAATGTTGTTGTTGGGACAGACATAAACAAAAAGCTAATTCAAAGTTTGAGAAACGGAAAATTGACTTTTGAAGAAAAAGGATTAGAAGAACTTTACGAAACAGCAGTAAATAATGACATTAAGTTTACCACTGAATATCAAAAAACTGATACTTATCTTGTTGCGGTACCTACACCATATATAAAAAAAACTAAAAAGCTCGATCAAAGGTATCTGTTAAATGCTTTAGAAAGAATTATCAGTGTCTGTGATTACGGAGCAACAGTAATAATTGAGTCGACTATTTCACCTGGTACAGTAGATAAACATATTAGACCTTTTATAGAACAAAAGGGTTTTGTTATAGGTCAAGACATACATTTAGCTCATGCGCCGGAAAGAATAATACCAGGTAATATGATTTACGAGTTAGAATTCAACTCACGAACAATAGGTGCTGACAACAAAGAGATAGCGGAGAAAGTAAAAAGAATTTATTCAAGCTTTTGTAAAGCGGAAATTGTTATAACTGATATTCGTTCAGCGGAAATGTCAAAAGTAGTAGAGAACACCTACAGGGATATAAATATAGCCTTTGCGAATGAGCTTGCTAAGATTTGTCGTGCTGATAATATGGATGTTTATGAAATAATAAGAATTGCAAATAAACACCCAAGAGTAAACATTTTGCAGCCAGGCCCTGGGGTTGGCGGGCACTGTATTTCTGTAGATCCATGGTTTTTGGTTGGCGACTACCCAGATTTGACCAATATGATTTTGATTGCAAGAAAAACAAATGATTCCATGCCCGAACATGTAATTAATAGAATAAGAGATATTATGCGTGAGCATAGTATGAATGATATTTCAAGAGTTGGTTTGTACGGTCTAACATATAAAGAAGATGTTGATGATACGAGAGAAAGTCCAACTTTACAACTTTTAGAAAGGCTAGACAAACATCTTTCATATGGAATTAAGGTTTACGACCCTTTTGTAAAAGAGACAATTGTCGAAAATCAGTATCATGATTTTGAAAATTTTTTAGATGACATTGAATTGCTTGTAATAATGGTTGGGCATGTGCATATAAAGGGCTACTTTGATTTGGTTGAAAATAAAATAGTACTGGATACAAAGAATGTTTGTGATTTTAATGGTATTTACAAACTATAAGATAGGGTTAAACAAAATTAAAAAAACAATGGTGTCTTTAGATATTAGAATTAAGATGACAAAAATTTAATGTGTGGTTAGATAATTGAAATAACTGAAAAAAACAAATAAAGCAAATTTTTTTCTATGTTGTTGCCCAGTAAAGGTAATTACTGGTTATCTGGCTTCTTTTACAGAGTATGTTTGAAGTTTACTGATATTGTTGGTAAACAAGAGAAAATAGCTAGCTTAGGCAAATCTGTTTTCGTAATTCTTACTACGATTAAAAGACTAAAAGGCATCTTTATTAGGAATCTTAAAACTTGACAGTACATCTGAAAAGGATGTAGACAAAATTGTAAATAGTTGATAGAAGTTAAAGATGAATATAAAAAAGTATTATGTTGGTAATTTCGGGGAGATGTTTTGTGAGCCGAAGTATTGTTGATATGTTGGAGGTGAGAAGATGAATGCTATAGGTTTATATCGGATAGGGCATAAGTGTTATAAAATGCATATACCTGTTATACCTTATTTATGTAAAGCTCTAATTTTTATTTTGTTTAATTCTGTTGTGCCGTACACAGCTCAAGTTGGTGAAAAAAGTCGCTTGGCGTATGGTGGTATAGGTGTTGTTA
>JAAZGG010000148.1 GCA_012511355.1 bacterium
AATTATTTCTTCTTCGGTTAGTAACCGAACATTTTTTGTTTTATCTGAAATTAAAGGTGTGATAAGAACACTTAAAACCGTGGTGGCATTATCACTAACAGGATAGATTCTACCCTCTTCATCTTTATAAGCAAGAAGTCCAAGTTCTTCAAAAACACTCAAGAGTCTTGAAACAGAATCAGAGCCAAGCACTTTTTTTACAAAAGCCGGATCATTATAAGCCAAGGGATTGACATTAACATTGCTAAAATTACAGCGTCCGTTCCCTGTTACCAAGATTTTTTGTCCTACTTTAGGTGCCTTCTCAATTAAGTCAATTGTTAGCGCACCATTCGCTTTTTTTAATAAATAATTGGCGCACATTAAGCCACAGGCTCCCGCTCCAATTATGCCAATTCGATACATTTTTTCTTCCTCTTTCTATGGCGTAATTATACCACGTTCAATAAAAAATGGAACGGTGTTCCATTTCTATTCAAATAGGCGTTCAACACGCTCGGGAAGATCCGCATGCCCAAAAAGATAACTCCCCGCCACCAAAACATCAACACCAGCCTCACGACAACGAGGACCAGTAAACTCATCAATACCACCATCAACTTCAATTAAACATTTTAGATGATTTCTATCAATATACTTTCTTAAATCACGGATTTTTGATAGGGCCTGTTCTTGAAATTTTTGACCACCAAAGCCCGGTTCAACACTCATAACTAAAATCAAATTAAGATGACGAAGCAGAGGTAAAACCGCATTTGTTACTGTCTTGGGTTTAACAGAAATACCAACCTGAGCACCCAAGGCTTTAATTTTTTGAATCAGTTCTAAACAGACATCATAATCATCAAAAACCTCGTAATGAAAAGTAATAAGGTCGGCTCCAGCGCGAACAAAAGTTTCGGCATATTTATCGGGATCCGTAATCATTAAGTGGACATCTAAAAACAAATCACTCAACTTGCTAACATCTGCCAACACCTTACTTCCAAAGGAAATGTTGGGGACAAAATGACCATCCATAACATCAAAATGTATCCATTTTGCCTTGCTTTTTTTAACTAGTTCTATTTCTCTTTCAAGATTAGAAAAATCGGCCGACAACAAGGACGGGGCCACAATCAATTCTGCCATTTTAACTACGCTCCTTTCCCAAGCGAATTTCTTTTAAAAGGGCTAAATACTCTTCATAATATTTAGAACTTATTTCTCCTGCTAAGACCGCTTTTTTAACAGCGCAATCCTTTTCGCTATCATGAACACAGTTCCGGAATTTACATTGAGGATAATATTTTTCAAAGCCCGGATAATAGGCGGCTAAGTCAACGGGTTCTAAGTCAAAATCAAGGCTTGAAAAGCCAGGAGTGTCCGCAATCCAGCCATTCTCATTAGCCAAATACTCAACAACACGCGTAACATGTCGTCCTCGGCCTAAAGCCTTAGAAATATCTCCAGTTTTCTGACGCGTACCGGGAATCAAAAAGTTAATCAAGGTTGATTTGCCTACCCCACTTTGTCCTACGAAAACCGTTTTCTTTGCTGAAAAAACTTCTTTCAATTTTTCTAAGCCTTCTCGTGTTTTAGAAGAATAAGCATAACATTCATAACCAAGACTATTTAATAGTTCTTGTTCTTTTAAGTAATCATCATCACTCGCTAGATCAATTTTAGTAAAAACAATCAAAGGTTTAATTCCTATTACTTCGCCAACCACAATAAAGCGTTTAACTAAGGATAGGGGAATGACAGGATTAGTCACAGAAGCGATAATTGCTATATTTTCTACATTAGCTAGTGGTGGCCTAACTAATTGGTTTTTACGCTTATGGATTTTTAGAAGATAGGCGTTTTTAGGATCAAAGTCTACCATGTCGCCAACCATAGGACTATATTCGCCAATCCTGAATTTACCACGCGCACGGCAAACATAGCTTTTGCCCTTAGCAAAAACTGTATACTGACCCGCATTAACTTTTGTTATGAATCCTTTCGCCATCCACTAACTCCTTTTCGCTCGTAGCTGCCCACAGGCCGCATCAATATCATGACCAAATTCTTTGCGAACCGTCACATTGACACCACTATTTTTTAAGGTGTCCATAAATAGATTAACATTTTCTCGCAGTGAGCGGAAGAAGGACAAGCCTTCAACTTCATTATACGGTATTAAATTCACATAAGCATTCAAACCTTTTAAAAGTTTTGCTAATTCCTTAGCTTGCTCTACCCTATCATTAAAATCTTTAAGCATAATATATTCAAAAGTTACCCGTCGGGAACTGGTTTTTTCATAATAGCGAATCGCTTCCATTAGTTCTTCCAAAGGATAAACGCGAATAATAGGCATTATCTGAGAACGAAGATAATTGTTACTGGCATGTAAAGAAATAGCCAAATTTACTTGAAGTCCTTCATTAGCATACTGTCGAATTTTATCGGGAATACCGCAAGTAGAAACCGTAATATGCCTAGCCCCAATATTCAAAGCATGAGGATCATTACAAATACGAATAAAATTTAAAACTTCAGTATAATTATCAAAAGGTTCACCCGTGCCCATAACGACAATATGACTAACACTTGTTTGCTCTTCTCTTAACAAATCGTTCATCACCATAACTTGTCCTAACATTTCTGCTGCCGTTAAATTGCGTTGCTTTTTTAAAAGCCCACTAGCGCAAAAAGTACAGGACATACTACAACCAACTTGACAAGAAACACAAAGAGAATTTCCATATTCATAACGCATCAAAACAGTCTCAACTTTGGCACCATCTTCCATTTCAAGCAATAGTTTAATCGTCCCATCACTAGCCTGTTGCTTGGTGAATATCGTAGGTTTATGAAGATAATATAAAGTTTTTAGCGTCACTCTAAAGGCTTTAGCAACATCGCTCATCTCTCCAAAATCCTGAGCGTTTTTTTGATAAAGCCAGGTAAATAGTTGTTTTGCTCGATAAGTTTTCTGTCCCAAAGCCAGCATTTCTTTTTCAAGGTCTTGACGAGTGATTC
>JAAZGG010000149.1 GCA_012511355.1 bacterium
CAGGATATTTTGCCATTAGTAATCTTGGTTCTTGTTTTTTTAGTCTTTGTAAGTTTTGTAACCAACATCGTTAAAAGACGGAAACGGGAATTTCAAAAGAGTTTAGATAGCTTAAATCAAGCCCTTGCTGATTTAGAACAAAGTCATCAGGAAGGGAAGATAAACGCTGAAGAATACCAAGTTAAGAAAGAGATTTTAGAAGTTCAAATCGCTTTAAAAAAACGCAACAAAGGACAGAAGGGTTATTAAAATGCAGCATTATTTTGTGGAAAAACGCGTAGAGGATAAATTCTATTTTCATAAAGATGATGAACATCACATTCGTCATGTTATGCGTTTTCATCATGGCGATGAAGTCGCTTGTCTTTTTGAGGGTAAAAAGTTTCTTTGTCGCTTAGTTCTAACAAAGGATAGTCTTTATGCTAGTCTAGTTTCGGAACAAGAAAGTTTAGTCCGTGATTTAAAAATCAACCTTGTTCAAGCCTTAACTAAGGGGGATAGTTTTGAGTTGATTTTGCAGAAAGCCACTGAGCTTGGTGTCAGTAAAATCATTCCTTATTTTGCCAAACATTCGGTTGTTAAATTAGATGATAAAAGCATTCCTAAAAAACTTTTACGTTGGCAAAAGATTTTAAAAGAAGCCAGTGAGCAAGCGGAGCGCTTAAGCATTCCTTTAATTTTTGAGCCTTGTAAAATGGCGGATTTAAAGCCCTATTTAAAAGGTCTTGTAATCCTAGCCGATGAAAGACTTGGGCGTAAAAAAGAGCCATCTTTAGTTAGCGTTCTTAAACAAAATCCCAGTGAAGAAGTAACGATTATCATTGGACCAGAAGGTGGATTTTGTATGGAAGAATTCGATTGTTTTTATTCTTTAGGTGCCAAAGGGGTAAGCCTTGGACCAAGAATCTTAAGAGCGGAAACAGCCGCCATTGCGGCCCTTACACTTATCATGAGTTTTATGGAGTGTGGCCGCTAATGAAGTATTATCGAATTATTACCTTGGGTTGTAAGGTTAATACGTCTGAATCCATGGCGATGGCTGAGCAACTTGAAGAGATTGGTTATAGGCAAGCTACAACAGAAGAGCCAGATTTAATTTTAATTAATACCTGCACTGTTACAGGGGTTAGTGATGCCAAGAGTCGCCAGATGATCAACCGTGAGCATCGTAAACATCCTAAGGCTATCTTAGTGGTGGCAGGTTGTTATTCACAGTTAGCCAGCGAAGTTGTTAGTAAACTTAGGGGTGTTAAAATTGTCATTGGCACCCAGTATCGTAAAGACATTGCTTCCCTAGTTCAAGAATATGAACAAAAGGGTGAAGTGTTAATTCGTATTGATGATAGCTTAAAAATCACCTCTTACGAGCCTTTAAAAGTTACGAGTTATAATGATAACACGCGGGCCTTTTTAAAGATTCAAGATGGTTGTAATAACTTTTGTAGTTTCTGTATTATTCCCTATGCGCGTGGGCCAATGCGCTCGCGTCCAAAAGAGGATATTATAGAAGAGGCCCAAAGATTGGTGGTTAATGGTTTTAAGGAACTGGTACTCACAGGAATCCATACGGCCGCTTATGGCTCGGATTTAAAAGACTATAATTTTACTGATCTTTTAAAAGAACTCTTACAAGTTTTACCTAAGGACATGCGTATACGGATTTCTTCGATTGAAGAAAGTGAGATAAGCGATGAGTTTATTGATTTATTGACGATAGATAAGCGAATTGTCCCGCACTTACATATCCCTTTACAGTCAGGCTCTAATAGTGTTTTAAAGAGAATGAACCGCAGATATAACTGTGAGGAGTTTGCACAAAAGATTAAAAGAATCCGAGAGAAGTTACCCCTTATTTCTATCAGTACTGATGTGATTGTGGGTTTTCCTATGGAAAGTGAAGCGGAGTTTAATGAAACTTATAACTTTATTAAAAAGCTCAATTTTTCTTTCCTTCATGTCTTTCCCTATTCTAAGCGTTTAGGGACTAAAGCCGCCCAGATGGAAGGGCAGATAGAACCTGATATAAAGAAGAAACGTGTGCAAATCTTACGGAGTTTGTCTATAGAACTCGCCAAAAATTATGCGTTGAACTTTGTAGGTCAAAGTTTAGACGTTTTATTTGAGAGTCTAGATTCTAGTAAGCAAAAGATGCTCGGCTATAGTCCAAATTATCTTAGAGTGGCGGTAAAAGCTAATCAGAAATACCTAAATGAAATAAAAGAGGTTATAATAGTAGAAAGTGGTTATCCCCACTGTTATGGTCAGATAAAGGAGGAGTAAAAATGGATTACAATCAACTAATTGATCATACTTTGTTAAAGCCAGAGGCCTCACAAGAAGCAATCGCTAAACTTTGTTTAGAGGCCAAGGAATATAATTTTTATGCGGTCTGTGTAAATCCCTGTTATGTTAAATTTTGCACTCAGCAATTAAAGGGGAGTCGGGTTAAGGTCTGCACCGTTATTGGCTTTCCTTTAGGAGCGACGACTTCTGAAACCAAGGCTTTTGAGACCAGCAATGCCTTAGATAACGGGGCCGATGAGATTGATATGGTCATCAATGTCGGGGCTTTAAAGGCCGGTTTTTATGACTATGTTTATGGCGACATTAAGGCCGTGGTTAAGGCGGCGAAAGGGCGCTTAGTCAAAGTTATCATTGAAACTTGTTTATTAAGCGATGAAGAAAAGGTTCAAGCCTGTAAGCTAGCCTTAGAGGCGGGTGCCGACTTTGTTAAAACCTCCACGGGTTTTTCTACTGGTGGAGCCACGGTTCACGATGTCAGTTTAATGCGGAAAACCGTTGGCGATAAGTTGGGTGTGAAAGCTTCAGGGGGTATTCGCAGTCGTGAAGACTTAGAGGCTTTAGTTCAAGCAGGGGCCAGTCGGATTGGCACTTCTTCGGGAGTTAAACTCTGCTCTAAGTAAAAATCCTAAAGATTTTCCTTGCTTATTTTTCTCTTTTATGCTAGTATGACTACAGTCGAGTGGGCCCAAACCCACTCTTAAGTTTTATTTAGGAGGTGTTTTGGTGGATAAAAAGCTCTATACAAGGTTAAAAGAACTGGTCTTACCCTTATTAAGTCCAGAACTTGAACTCTATGACTTATCCTTACATCAGGAAGGTAAAGATTTAATCTTATCAATTTTAATTGATAAAAAGGGCGGAGTTGATCTTGATTGTTGTGTTGCCCTCAGTGAGAAAATATCTTTGGCCTTAGATAAAGAAGACCCCATTGATTCAGAGTATATTTTAGAAGTGGCTTCCGCGGGGGCGGAGAAAGCCTTGATAAATTCTGAGCAATGGCAGGCCGCTATTGATCAATACATCTTAGTCCAAGTCCAAGAAAAGGTGGCTGGCTATGATGAATTAGTTGGCTATTTAAGAGATGTTGATGCCGAAACAATAAGCCTAGAAATAAAGATTAAAACGCAAGTTAAAGAAGTTGTCATCAGTCGTAGCAATATCACTGCGGCTCGAACATGTGTAAAGTTATAGGAGGAAAATGCACATGATTAATGCTAAAGAATTTGTAGCCGCCTTTGCTGAGCTACAAGAGAAAACTAATATTCCAGCGGATGTTATTATCGATGCTTTAAAACAGTCGCTGATTTTAGCCTACCAAAAGAAATTTCAAGAAAAGAATGCCAATATCAATGCGAAGGCCCGGGTTGATGTGGATGAAACCAACGGTAGTATTCGCTTTTATGCTCAAAAGGATGTCATCGATAAGCCGGATGATAATAGTTATGATTCATCCTATGAGATTCTTTTAAGTGATGCCAAGAAG
>JAAZGG010000150.1 GCA_012511355.1 bacterium
ATAAATAAACTGTAAAGCCTCATCTCTTACTTTATACATTTTCCAATTTCCAGCGATAACTGGAGTTCTTCCTTTTTTCATATTATTCCTTCTTTACTTTCCTAAGATTAATTCAATATCTTTTATTGCTTCACTAGCTTGCTTACCAGTAGCGATTATCTTAACGTTTTCGCCGCTTGGAATAGCAAGACTCATTAACCCTAGAATTGATTTAAGATCGACTACTTTATTTTTATAGTGAAGTTCAAAGTCAACCGTGTACTTTGTTGCAGTTTGAACTAGTTTCACCGCTAGTGAAGCATGTAGCCCTTCTGTGCTTTTTAAGGTTATTTCTTTTCTCATATCCTTCCTCCTAAAACATTGGTGGCGTAGAAATCCACAACACCTTTGTATTTTTTTCACTTAAATTAGTTAAATAATGCTCTTTATTAGCTTTATAATAAAAGGATTGCCCTTTTTTTACCAAGTGTTTGGTTTTATTTAAAACAAGTGTTACTTCGCCTTCTAAACAATATCCAAATTCTTCGCCAGTATGCGGATCATCGATTGTTGAACTTCCTCCTGGTTGAATTTCGATAATAATTGGCTCCATTTCATATTTTAATGCACTTGGAACAATCCACCGAATAATATGCTTTAATTCTTCGTTTTCTTGTTCAAAAAAGTCAAGCTCTTGATGAACAATTTGCTCATTATTAAGTGTGGCAAAAAACTCGCCTGCATTAGTTCCTAATACTTCTAAAACAGAAAAAAATGTTTCCATTGAAGGACTAGAGATATTTCTTTCAATTTGCGAAATATAGCCTTTAGTCAATTCTAGTCTGTTAGCTAACTCTTGTTGTGTAAGCCCATTTTCAAGTCTTAATTGTTTAATTTTATTTCCTATATCCATCATTTTTCTAAGATGCATTCAATCCCCGGTAGTTTTTTACCTTCTAAATACTCTAAGGATGCACCGCCTCCTGTCGAAATATGAGAAAAATCATCTTTATAACCAAAGTTTATTGCCGCCGAAGCTGAATCACCGCCGCCAACAATTGTAATAGCGTCTTTTTTAGCCTTTAATATTTCACAAACACCAATAGTTCCTGCTCGATAGTTTTCCATCTCAAAGACGCCCATTGGACCATTCCAAACAATAGTTTTAGCATCTTTTAGCACTTCTTCAAACATTGAAAGTGTTTTAGGTCCAACATCCAGGCTCATTTCATTATTCTTAAGTTCAGATATTGGCCCCACATGAGTAGGTGCTTTATCTTTAAACTCATCAGTAAAACGAAAATCAATTGGTAAAATTATTTTATCTTTGCCTTTTTCGAGCAAATCTTTAGCCAATTCTATTTTATCTTTTTCACAAAGCGATGAACCAATGTTATATCCTAAAGCGGCTAAAAAAGTATAAGCCATACCGCCACCAATAATTACTTTATCAGCCAAATTCAGTAAATTAGAAATAACAGTTATTCTATCAGAATCTTTAGCTCCTCCTAAAATTGCTATCAATGGCCTTTTTGGGATATTAATCGCATTTCCAATAAAATTAATTTCTTTTTCTAGCAAAAATCCCTCATAACAATTG
>JAAZGG010000151.1 GCA_012511355.1 bacterium
ATACTGCTCCTCCCCAACCGGATCAATTCCCATGATAATACCCCGTCTTTTACTAAGATCACCCATGATGTCACCGATAAATTCATTCGGTCCCACCACTTTAACTTCCATGATGGGTTCTAATAAGGTGGGTTTTGCCTTAGAACAGCCATCCTTAAAAGCTAAGGAAGCGGCCATTTTAAAAGCCAATTCTGAAGAGTCAACGGGATGGTACTTACCATCATATAGGCGCGCCTTTAAACCGATAACTGGATAGCCGGCTAAAACACCGGTCTTCATGGCTTCTTCTAAACCCTTTTCAACAGCCGGCACGTAGTTACTAGGGACGGCGCCCCCGAAAATATCGTTAACAAATTCAAAGTCTTTTTCATCAGAGTGTTCAAATTCGATTTTGACTACCCCATATTGACCGGACCCGCCCGATTGTTTGATATAACGACCCTCAACATCGGACTTGCCTTTGATGGTCTCGCGATAAGAAATCTTCGCAGCACTTAAGAGCACCTCAATATTGTAGATATTCTTAAGTTTTTCAACGACAATATCCATCTGTGCCTGACCTTGGCAGCCGACTAGCAGTTGTTTGGTCTCGGCATTGCGTTCAGATCTAATTGAAAGGTCTTCAGAACAAATTTTCCGCAAGGCATCGGTGATTTTGCCTTCATCATTTTTGTTTTTAACCGTTAAAGCATAGTAAATAGTTGGCTCTAAAGCCTCGATGCCCTCTAATTGAACAGGATTAGCAACATCGCTTAAGCTATCACCGGTTTCTAAGGAAGCAACCTTAGTGATAACCCCAAAATCACCAACACTAATCGAGGATGTTTCAATGAATTCCTTACCCCGAATGAAAGAGATATTATTGATACGCTCTTTGCTATCCTTACTGACATTTAAGATGGTATCGTCTTTCTTAAGACTACCACTCAAGACTTTAATATAGGAGATTTTACCAACAAAAGGATCAACTGAAGTTTTCCAAACAAAAGCGGAAAAACTAGCGCTAGGATCGATAATTTCCTTAAGGCTTGGGGCCTCATTATTCTCATCAAAAGGTAGCCTTTCTAAGTCCTCAGCACTTAAGTATTCGGCACAGATATCTAATAAGGCCTTAACCCCGCTATTCTTATGAGCACTGCCAAAGATGGTGGGTACTAGGGTCCCCGCATTGACAGCTTTTTTAAGAGCGGCTTTTAACTCTTCTAAACCGATTTCTTCTTCACTGAAATATTTTTCCATAATGTCATCATCATGATTGGCCGCGGCCTCAATGATTTGATTATGTAGTTCTTTAGCTAAATCTTGGTATTCAGCGGGGATTTCTACAACCTTATTATCAACACTGGCGGTCATGTCCACGATATGGAGATAACCCCTATGCTCGCTAGCGGTACCAATAGGCCAAGTGAAAGGAATGGCTTTCTTTTCAAAATGCTTTCTTAAATCATCCAAAATTTCTTCTAATTTAATATTCTCTTTATCCATTTTGTTGACAAAGACCACCGTAGGAAGAGAGTTTTTCCGTACTTGGCGCCAGGCTTTACGGGAACCGACTTCTACACCTTTAACGCCATCAAGCACGATGATGGCATTGCGCACGACTCTTAAAGCCCCATGGGTTTCCATCTCAAAGTCAAAGAAGCCCGGGGTATCAATAAAATTATATTTCGCCTTTTGATACTCAATGGGTATTAAACTAGAGTAAATCGAGAATTTAGCATTCTTTTCCTCTTTACTAGCATCACTGACGGAATTGCCATCGTCGACACTACCCTTCTTGCTTAAATGACCACTGCGAAAGAGCAAAGCCTCCATTAACGAACTTTTACCACTGGCTTGGTGACCGAATAAAGCGATACTTTTTAAGAGCTTGGGCTCATAG
>JAAZGG010000152.1 GCA_012511355.1 bacterium
GCCTATATTTTTGTCCGCATCATCCCGATAAGGGCTTTGATGGTGAGATAAGTTCTTTAAAGATTGTTTGTGATTGTCGTAAACCTAAGCCTGGGCTTTTATTAAAAGCGGCTAAGGATTTTAATATTGATTTAAAAAGTTCTTGGATGGTAGGCGATGATCTTATTGATATCAAGGCGGGTAAGGCAGCTGGTTGTAAAACGGCTTTAATCGGTAACAATGACTATGGTCAGGATTTAAGTATTACTGATATCAATGATTTTGTTGAAAAGGTTCTTGTAAGACCTTAAAATAAATAAGAGAAGGCAGGTAATTAAAATGAGAAAATTAGCTAATTATCTTGAAAAACATATCGATGTTTTATTAGAGCGTTATCCACAACTTAGTGTTATTAAAGAAGAAATGATTGCGGCCTATTTATTAATGGAAGAGACTTATGAAAAAGGTGGCAAATTATTAATCGCTGGTAATGGTGGTTCAGCTGCTGATGCGGAACACATTGTTAGTGAATTAATGAAGGGCTTTAAATTAGAAAGAAAAGTTTCAGATGATTTTGCCACAAAGCTAAACAAGGTTAATAGTGAATATGCTCCCATGTTAATTGATAATTTTCAAGAAGCTTTACCAGCTATTGCTCTTGATGGCCATTTTGCCTTAACCACCGCCTTTATGAATGATAGGGAACCTTTGTTATGCTTTGCCCAGCAGGTAAATGGGTACGGTAAACCTAATGATGTTTTCCTAGGGATATCTACTTCTGGTAATAGTAAAAATATTTTATATGCCGCGGTTACCGCTAAGGCTAAAGGTATGAAGGTTATTGGACTAACAGGAGAGAGTGAAAGTAAACTATCAAAATTAGCTGATGTCTGTGTTAAGGCTCCTCAAAAAGAAACCTACATGGTTCAAGAGCTACATCTTCCTATTTATCACTGTTGGTGTTTGATGCTTGAGGACCACTTTTTTAATCATAGAGTCAAAAAATAATTAGATTTTTGAGCAACTTTAATATGGAAATCTCAATTAGAAAAACCCTTAAATCTGATTTAAAAATTCTAGAGTTGATATTTAAAAAAGCCCGCGAAAAAATGCGATTAAGTGGCAATCCTAAACAGTGGGGAAATTCCCATCCAACACGTGAAGATCTTCTTAAAGATATAGAAAATGGTCATAGTTACGTAGTTATTAAAAGTAGTGCAATTATAGGTACTTTCTCATTTTTTACTGATAAAGAACCCACTTATGAAAATATCTATCAAGGTAAGTGGTTAAATGATGAGAAATATGTGACAATCCACCACTTAGCTAGTGCTGATAGAGTCCCATCATTTTTTAAATTGGTTATAGATTTTGTTAGTCAATTTGATCAAGATATTCGAATAGATACGCATGCTGATAATAAGATTATGTTACACCTATTGGCTAAATATGACTTTACTTACTGTGGTATAATTTACTTAGCTGATGGTAGTGAACGACTAGCATTTCAGCGTCTAAGAAAAGAGTGAAAATCTATGCGTTTATTCATTGCTATTTCATTGCCTCAAGAAATAAAAAACGAATTGACTAACAATTCTTTATTGCTAAAAAAACATTCTAATGATGGTCGTTTTCCTTGGCCCGAGAATTATCATTTAAC
>JAAZGG010000153.1 GCA_012511355.1 bacterium
GAAAAGATATTCAATATCACTGGTTCCCTTAGAATAGTGGGCCAGTTCTTCTTTACTATGTTCGCGAATTCTTAATTTTTCATTGGAAATTCCCAGTGAATTTAGGAATGACCAACAATAATCTTTCCAGTAGCGATACCAGTCTAAATCCGTGCCCGGAGCACAGAAGAACTCTAATTCCATCTGCTCAAATTCCCGCGTACGGAAGATAAAGTTACCTGGCGTGATTTCGTTACGAAAGGCCTTACCGATTTGGCAAACACCAAAGGGTATTTTTTTGCGTGTTGTCCTTAAGATATTTTTAAAATTAACAAAGATGCCCTGGGCGGTTTCTGGACGCAGATAAACCTCACTTTTAGAATCTTCAACCACCCCTTGATGCGTTTTAAACATCAATTGGAATTTCCGAATATCGGTGAAGTTTTTAGAACCACACTTTGGACATTTGATATCATGACTTTGAATATAATCAAAAAGTTTTTCATTTGACCAACCATCAGAGACAATAGTTGGATCATGTTCCTCAATTAATTTATCGGCCCGAAAACGGGCTTTACAGTTTTTACAGTCCATCAAAGGATCGGCAAAATTCGCCAGATGACCACTAGCCTCCCAAACCTTGGGATTCATCAAAATGGCACTGTCAAGACCCACATTCAGTTCCTGCTCCTGAACAAACTTCTGCCACCAGAGCTTTTTGATATTCATCTTTAAATGCGTACCTAAGGGCCCATAGTCCCAAGAATTAGCAAGGCCGCCATAAATGTCCGCACCCTGATAAAGAAAACCAGACTCTGTCACATGGTTGACAATCTTGTCAAAATTTTTTTCCATAATAAAAAGCACCTCATTTGCACATCCCCCATCATACGGATGGGCGCGCGAGGTTGTCAACCTACTATAAGTGTATTATAGGCAATCTTCAACTAATTCGCGGCATTTAAAAGTAAGACCACAATTATTCTCTAAGTGCTTAAAAAAATCACTTGCTAAAGACTTAGCCACAGCTGAAGGGACTTCAAAAGTAAAGGCTTGTTGATAATTGGCCTTCACGACATAGCGAAAATTTTGTAAATATAAGGCATCTTGGCGATAACGCCGAAGTTTTTCACAACAAGTGGCACACAAAAAACCACCATCTTGGAAAGAAACACTGACGATATCTTTGCTGGTCCCACAAACTAAACAGCCATCGGCACCAAGATAACTGCCCGCATAGATGGTATTGTATTTTAAAAGAACGAGAAAAACCGCATTTAAATTCCGCTTTTCCTTAAGTTTTTGAAAGAAAAAAGTAAAAACATCATACCAGTTTTCACTCTCTTTATTCTTATAAATCGTCTCTGTCAGTAAGGCTAGTAAGACATGGACTTGTAGATCGCTGAAAAGGCTAGGTAAACGCTCCTTAACCTCAGCCGCTACCAAAGTTTTATTCGCTCCTTCTCGTGGCGCATATAACTGATACTCTCCATAGTTATAGAGTTGAACTGCTGAAAGACTCTTGCTAGGGCTTTTTAAAGCCCCCCGGGCCTTAAAACTCACTAAGCCATCCGCTGTCAAAAGATCGACAATCAAATGATTCTCGCGGTAAGGAACTGCTCTTAAAATATAACCCTTAACTATCTCTTCCATAACTAATCTCTATAACCAAATTCTTTGAGATAACGAAGAGAATTACGCCAATCCTTCTCTACTCTAACAAAGGTTTCTAAATGAA
>JAAZGG010000154.1 GCA_012511355.1 bacterium
CCTTTAGTCTTTAAACAATGTGATTTTAAAGTTCATTTACCAATGGAAGGAAAGATTAACTCTCTTAACGCTTCTAATGCGACGGCAATTTTACTTTATGCCATCCATTCAAATCGTTATCCCATCAAATAAATAAAAAGGGGGTGAAACCTTTGACGATGTTAGTTCCTGATGATGAACTCATCGAACAAATAAGGTTTAAAAATGATTTGGCATTGGATTTGTTGTTGACTAGGTATGAAGGTTTTTTAAATAGTTGGGTTGAAAAAATTTTTCTTAAGAAGAAAGATCATTTAGAACGTGAAGATATGTTACAGATTGCGCGCATCACACTTTGGGATTGTCTTAATTGTTATCAGGCAAATAAAGGCAATTTTTACGCCTATTCAAAACGCTGCGTTCGCAATGCTTTAGTAGCCCATTATCAAAATTATTTACAACAGACATCTTTTATTTCTTTGGATGATGACAAGACCCGTTTTTTAGCGGAAACTAGCCTAAAATTTACTTTAGATAATCAGCCAAAAAATCAAGAAACTAAAGAGTTGCTCGCTAAATTATTAACAAACAAAAAAATGGGGTCAATAGAAAGAGAAATATTGAAATATCGCCTGTTGGGTTATAGTTATAAAGATATCGCACAAATTTTGGGAATAACTGTTAAAAAAGTTGATAATCTTTTGGTAAAGATTAAGAAATTGGCGCGTTATCCTAAAGTAAAATAAGTTGTCTTGTCTTATATTTATAAAAGTGTTAAATTATATTTAACTTAAAGATGGAGGACTTTTTATGGATATATTTGCTAAATGCCGTGTTCCAGAAGCCGTTCACGATACTAAGAAAGCGGGAATTTATCCTTATTTTCACTATTTGAGTTCTAAGCAAGACACTGAAGTCATTATGGAAGGTAGAAAAACCATAATGATTGGTTCTAATAATTATCTGGGTTTGACTTCCGATCCTCGCGTTATTGAAGCGGGCATGAAGGCTTTAGAAAAATATGGCACTGGTTGTTCGGGAAGTCGTTTTCTGAACGGCACTTTAGATATTCATTTAGACTTAGAACAAGCCTTAGCTAAATTCCTTCGTAAGGAAGATGTGGTAACTTTTTCAACGGGCTTCCAATCAAATTTAGGTATTATCAGTGCGGTAGTCGGTTTTAATGATTACATTGTTTGTGATAAAGAAAATCATGCGAGTATTTATGATGGTGCGAAGTTAAGTTACGGTAGGCTTGTTCGTTATGAACATGGCGATATGGAAGATTTAGAAGCCAAGTTGGCAGGTTTAGACTTAGAAAGATTTGGGGCGATAATTATCACGGATGGCGTTTTTAGCATGAGTGGTGATATCGCTAAGTTGCCTGATATTTGTCGCTTAGCTAAAAAATATGGCGCCCGAGTTATGGTTGATGATGCCCATGGTCTTGGGGTGTTAGGAAAAGGAGGCCGGGGCACGGCTGAACATTTTGGCCTTGAAGAAGAAGTCGATATTATTATGGGGACTTTTTCTAAATCGCTCGCTAGTCTTGGTGGCTATATGGCGGCTAGCAAAGAACTCTGTGATTATGTCCGTCACACCTCTCGTCCTTTTATCTTTAGTGCTAGTATAACTCCGGTTTCTGTAGCTTGTGCTCGTGAGGCCTTAAGAATTATTGAGGCTGAGCCAGAAAGAGTAAAGAGACTTTTAGATCTCAGCCAATATATGCGCGATGGTTTACGTAAAGTTGGTGTTCCTATTATTGAGGCGGAAACACCGATTGTCCCTATTTATGTTTACGATGATTTAAAGGCTTTTGAGGCTTGTAAATTGCTTTTAGAGCGTGGGGTTTATGTCAACCCTGTCGTTTCGCCAGCTACACCAGTAGGTATGGCCTTACTAAGGACCAGTTATACAGCGACTCATACCTATGAGCAATTAGACTATGCCATTAAACAAATTAAAGAAGTTCTCGTTATTTTAGGTGTTATTAATGACTAAAGTAGTTGTAATCACAGGGGCCACCTCAGGTATTGGTGAGGCCACGGCCCTTTTCCTAAAAGATAAAGGTTACTGCGTGTATTCTTTGGCTAGACGAGTTAAAGATATCGAGGGTGGGA
>JAAZGG010000155.1 GCA_012511355.1 bacterium
GTTTCAAAATCTTTAAATTGTGCGTAGTCTTCAGTTTGAGATAGGTTTTCAATTTCAACTTCAATGTTAATTGATGGCACATCCATGTCTGGATTATCATCAAACCAGGTGGCTGCAGCATCATTCAAATCACTGAGAGTCATAACTAACGTTGTAGTTTCATATCCACTGTCTGGATCTTGTGTTACAACCTCTGTACCATACTGTTCGATTGGGAACTCGACATCTTTTATAAAGGCGTGTGGATAGTTACTTTCATTTGGTGAACGAACTACCGTACCTATTAAAATTTCTTCATTTCCTTCTTCGTCCGTACCAAGTCTTGTATACGGTAAAATTGCCGTAACGATACCTTGAGTTGAGTAAGTTACAGTAAGACCTCTAAGGTTACGACCATGTCTAATTGTCACATCTGTATCAGTTCCACGTCTTTGATACACTGCGATTTCTTTATTGCCGTGCTGAACTTCACCACCCCAAACTTGGAGAACTGAATCTTCTTCACCAGTAATACATGAAAGAAGATTTCGACGTGTCCATTTAACACTACCCAATTCGACAATGTCTGATATGAATAAGAAATCACAGGGGTCTATAGCAACACTACCCAGGGAGGTCATTGCTTGAGCGGGTGTTTTGTCTACAATAGTTGTTTCTGATACCATATTATCTGCTAAATCTGCAGTGTTTGTTCTAGCGTAAATTTCCAAACTATTTTCATTGCTACTAAGATGATGTTCATAAATCCTAAACACGTGGGGTTGATCATAAGGGTTTGGTTTAGCTAAGATCAACATGTTATCTTCAATCAACGAATACTTAGCGCCGTTAACGGGGTAGGCCATCAATAGTTCGAACTCCCCGTTTAGAACTTCTGTTACTTCACATTTTGTGGCATCCGACAGACGACCCAAACCGTTATGGGTAAAGATGTCTTCATCTGCTTGAAATAAAATTGGAACTAACCTACTAATGTGGCCCACCTCCCTTCGATCTTAAATTGTGATGCTGTGGTATAACTAATTAAATTTTCACCTGGTAGTAAGATTGGAAAATCTCGAGTGTACATTTTGTTGTTTCTGTTTACTGGAGCACCACTCACAATTTTGTATGCCTCCCCGATTTCAGAGTTTACTATTAAAGAAGAATCAACATCTTTAAACTCATAAGTTTTAGATCCGATCGTTACATCCATGTTACCTGAACCAGTTAATGTAATAATTGGTTTTGACGGGTAGTTCGTTGGATTTGTTAGGGTTACCGTCGATTGTCCCCCAGAGGGGAGTGTTTTTTCATAACCAGTTGAAAAATACTTAAACGGTTTAACACTTAACTCTACTGAGTATAACAAAATATCTGGCCACTCACCACTTAACCTAAAATTTGGTCCTGTGATAGTTTTAACATAGTAAACTCTGTTCGGATCAAAGTATAACTCTAGGGGCACGTAGCCCCCAGAGTCAAATGTGTATGCTATCTTTTCTCTCATTGCCGAAATGGTGCTGTCGTCTTCCGAGCCTACTTGACAAATCAACTCAAGTGTAAAATTTGTATTTTCATAAGCATCTTCATCTAAAATATAATCACCGCTAACACCGGGAACAGAAATGAAAGAACTTTTGCGTATCGGAGTAGGTATTTCCGGTCGTAATTGAATTCGACTATCGGCTAATTCCGATGACGCTGTTGTGTTAAATTTAAACTCACCTGGAAGTAATGTTGTCATGCGAAACTCACCGCCTATCCTCTACTAAATCTTAACCGATCGTCCATTGCCTTAATCTCCTTCTCAACGCCGACGGCTATTTCACGAATCTTGTCGGGACTCAATCCATCACCCTCAACCTTGATTGCAATGTCATATTGTGTTGTGGGTTTCTGCATTTGTCCGAACATGAGTTCTAATTGTTGGGCCACTGGTTTTGTAGAAATACCTTTCATGGTGCCTGACGTTTGATACGCCAAGTTATTAGTATATGTTTTACCACCAAGAATAGCATTCATAGCTCCTAGACCACTGTAAATATCGTCCAGATTTAAAATCGGAGTAATTACTGGACTTTTTAAGTCACTTGTCAGTAAGTGTTTGATTAATGCTAATGCATTCTCTAAACCAAACAAACTACTTTCGCCAACATCTTGACCCGCAGTACGAGCTTTACGTAATCCTGCTTCTAAGGCACCAATAAAACCATCAACCGCAAAGATACCAGTCTTAAAGAATTCCTTTGAGGGTGATGAAATCTTCAAACCTTCATTCGCACCCTTTAAAGCTTCCTTACCAATATCTCTACCTGCGGTTTTAGGTGCAGGCTTTTTAGCTTTCAAACCATCAATAAATCCTTGTGCTGCATTCTCACCAGAAGTCTTAAACTCAGCTTTCATTTTACTAAGTTCAGCCAACGCTTGACTTACTGGAGTGGATACTGCGGTTTTGACGTAGTATACCTGAACTTGAATGCCTCTAATGAGATTAATCATCAAGGTTTCACCAGCGGTTTTAAGTCGTGTATGATCTTCACTCAAGTAATCTCGAATAGAAGTGACGATTGCACGAACAGCGTTCTTAAATGTAATACCTGATCTGAATTCTACGAAAGCATCGATAATGCGATCAAGTCCCGACTTTGTAACGATGTATAATGCTGCCTTTAGTTCTGCCGTTTTAGCCCTAGATTCACTTACGATGTTGGTGAACAAAGAAGTGACCGCCGCCTTAATTCTGCCATCGGCGCCTGTGAATACTTCCGTAAATCCACTAATAGCTTGGTCGCCAACTCGCTTCAAGTCCGCTATAAAAAGGGACATCGAGCTTGTTGATAACTGACTAGTCCCTTTAGCGATTTCAATCAGCCGTTCAAGTGCTGGTAACACATGTGAAATGACGTCTGAATTGAATGAACTCCCACCAATAGAATTGGAGAAGCTTACAAGTCCACTACCCAAAGAAATCAGCTGTTCACCAAGAACTTTGAAGTTGTATTCTTGCGACCAAATAGATTTCAGTCCACCACGGCTACCCTCAAGTTTATTGGCAATCTGAACAAGTTCGTCCGTAGCACTGAGAGCGCCAGTTAGATCACCTTCAGATATGTTACCAACTCGATCGGCAAACATTTTCAAACCCTGCCCAAAGACAACCATTTCTCCAGCAAATTGCCCAAGACTATTGTCTCCAGACCAAAGGGATACTACACCACCATGCGGGGGTAGGGTCTCTTCCAACTCTTTCATAAGACGACCAGCATTCGCAGCAGACTCTACAACTTTTTCGTTGATGCCTCCGCCAGCCTTAATTACGTCCTGAAATTTAACGATAGCGTGAGCAAAGACAACTAAAGACATTCCAAATGTCTGAAGATCTGCATCGCCAGCAAACCAGCTTTTCCAGATCCCACCATGTGACGGTAGGGACTTTTCTAAAGCCGATAATGCTAAACCAGCATTCCCGGCATCGGTAGCAAGGTCTACATCTACACCGCCACCTTCTTTAAGTACCGTTTGGAAATTAACTAAACCTTCAGCAAAGTAACTTAATTCCCGACCAAATGTTACGAGATTTGCATCTCCTGCGAACCATTCTTTCCAAATACCACCATGTGAGGGTAAGGACTTCTCAAGTGCAGCTAATGCTTCACCTGCTGCGGCGGCAGTCTTTGCTAACTCAAGATCAACAGTTACACCCTCAAACTTCGCCTGGAAATCTACAATTCCTTGAGCAAAGTATTCCAACTGACGCCCGAACGATACTAAGCTAGCATCACCAGCAAACCATTCTTTTAATATACCACCATGTGACGGTAAAGAGGACTCCAGTTCGGCAAGGGTTTTACCTGCGGCAGCAGCGTCTTCTGCTAATTTAATATTAACGCCGCCTTTAAGTTTATCTTGGAATTTAATTATTGCATCCGCTATAGCAACCATACCGTCACTAAATGCCGATAACGATTCCTTCTTTCCAAATATACTTTCCATGATTCCGCCTTCTGATGGAACTGCGGATAGTAACATACCAAACCCTTTCATAACCTCAGCAGCACTACTCATTTGTGAATAGTTCAAACCCTTCAACTGGTTCGAGAAATTTACTAACCGTGGAGCGAACGCCACAAGTTCGTCGCCTATCTCGGTTAACGTACGACCACCAGTGAAGAAGGTCATGAAATTCTTAGCTGCATCTACAAATTCAACCGCCATTAACGTCATAATTGCGGCCGCCATCTGACCTGTTTTCTCTCCCAGGTTACTAGGAATATTCTGTACATGTTTAAAGAAGGGTTGTAATTTATTCATGAATGTAGTCAAGTGATCTGCCATGTTAGGTAATGACGCGGTTAAACCTTCACCAATACCACCAATAAAGGCACCGATCATTTGACCAATTCCGTTCGTAATCGTGGTAACTATTTCAATACCTTTTTCGATTTTCCCAATGAGGTTGAAATCTTTTCCAACCCATTCGTCAATCACACCAAGTAGTGTAAATAGTCCCCCGACCAATATAATTACCGCATCGATTGCTAAAGCGCCCTTAGTTGCGGCGGCCAAATCAATTTTTGATGCTATGAACGCCGCTGCTGACGCAGCTAACAGAACTTCTGATAGTGCGGTAGCCACAAGTAGAGCTTTATCCACCTCCGGCATTTCAGTTAATCCATATAGAATCAACGCAACTCCACCGACAAAGGCTAGCATTAATACTAAAGTAGCTTCTGCTGTTTTAGCATCATCTGCGGCTTTAATTAGGACAGCCATCATGGCTATTGTTAAATCGATTGCTAAAGCAGCAGGAATTAATCGTTCTGGATCAATAACCGACAAAGCAACTATTGAGGCAGCAAGTAAAACCGCCATGGTAGTTACAGCATAGACGGTTTTATACGATCCTTCAGCTTTAGAAGCGACTAATAGTAACATACCAATAATGACGAGTAAACTATCAACGGCCAATAAAGCAGGAACCAATTGTTTTGGATCCAGTTTACTAAGCATGACGATTGCTACGGATAACAATGTAACTGCAATACCAACACTAACCAGCGATTTAGCCGATTTGTCAGCATCTTTACCAGCCAAACGAGTGGATGCTAAGAAAATCGAAATACCAAGCATAAGCGAGGTCATCACAGCTAATCCTTTATTAAGATCGGAATCTTTGATTGCTGCTATTTTCTTAAAGACCGTTACAAAGAGCCAAATACTGGCAGCAATTGCAATAAGTGCTACCCCGCCCTTTGTCGCGTTCTTCCCAGCAAGTCTTGTCATGGCCATAAAGCCTGCAATGATTGCCATCATACCGATGATTTTTGCTTCTGAGCCTTCAATGTTTACTTTCGTCATGGCTTTTATTGCACTAACTAGCATTTTCACTGCTTGTGCTAATGCCAACAGTTGCGTTACTTGACCAATGGTACTCGTAGCCTCATCGCCAGTAATACTAGTAGCAATTTGTTTAAACTTATCTGGTAAGACTTTGGTAACGGTAGACGAAACACTCTTTCCAGCCGTTCCACCACCAAGAAATCTTGCCAGGAGAACGAACGCAGCTACGACACCAAGAAGAATCAGTACTTTTGGCAATAGCCCCTCGGTGTTCAAAGTCGCGAGTGATTTGATTGCAGCGATTGCTGCTGTTAAAGCACCAACAACTTGAACAATCGGCGAGATGTTAAACAAACCACCCTTCTTTGCCGGAACAGAAGCCTGAGCTTCCGCCAATTTCGTTTTCATCAGGGTAGTAATTACAAATATCCCCGCCATTGCAGCGGCGATGATACCAACAGTAATTCCTGCACGCTTTAAATCCTCAGTTGGAATCTGCGCAATGACCCAAAGAGATGCGGCGATTACACCAATTGCAAGTGCGAAGTTTAACAAAGCTTTTGCTCGTTCATTTAGCGCTTTTGCCTTTAAGTTTTTCTCCATTCCTTTAGAGAAATCTTTAATTCCTTCACCAACATTTTTAAATATACTACTAATGTTGAACCCGATGTCTGCTAACGGTTTCAATAATAGATCTTTCAATGCACTAATAGCCTTTAAGCCTATGATCGATCCAATTAACTTCGTGATGTCCGTAATATTCAGATGAGATAGGTAATCAAAGAGTCCTTTTACACCACCCATCAGTTTTTCAGCAATAGTTCCCGCACCGGCTGCAGCACTATTAAATCCATCCTTCATTGAGCCAAAAATTCCAAATATCGTTTCTTTGACATTCTTGCTAGAGGATTTAAGTGTGTTTAAAAGATTCGAGAAGAAGGTTTTGATCGCTTCTTTTACTTTATTGAAATCAATCTTACCGGTTTCATCTCGAATATCCTGGAAGAATTTAACAACTGCATCTCGTGCGTCGTTGTACTTATCAACGACCCAATCTATGACTTTACCAAATGTTTCTTTTGTTTTTGCAGTGAAGTCTTTAAATTGTGGCGAATTAATAAAATCTGTAATTCTCTGTTTTACGTTACTAAACGCTGAGGAAGCTGATGTTTTAAACTTTTGGAAGGCTTCACCAGAACGAACTTGGACCCACCAGTCTTTTAAGCGATCAGTCATCGTACGTACACCATCAGAAGCTTTCTGGTAGATCTTCGTATCTTTTAAAGACGACAACCAACTTCTAGTACGTTCAGCAAAATCACGAATATTGGATGTTGCTGTTTGTACGAATGCTGATTTCTTGAAACTTTCAAACCACTCTCTTGTTTTCGGACCAGCTTCTCGAATATAACCAAGAAACCGCTGTACTGGTTCGGAATTTCTAAGACTAAACATCCAGTTTCGAATAGTTGGACCAAGACGAGCAATTCCTTCGCGTAATTTTCGAATAGGTGTTAAATTACCAATAAAATTAAAAAGTGATTTGACTATGTTGACCAAGAAGCGAACAGCGGATTCTAATCCGTCTGTAATTTTAATTAACAATTCACTTTCGTTCAACCATTCTCTAAATCTATAAATTAAATCACCAATCCAAGCAAGAAAATCTAGAATGTTACCACCTGTTGATTTAGCTGCTTTACCAACGATACCGAAAAGTTCAAATATAGGTTTTAATATTGATCCTACAGCACGAAATACGGTTTTAATTAAATCAAACGCCAAACCAAAGATAGAAAGAACACCTCTGAAGAATTTCTCAATCTTTAAAGCTTGCTCTCGTAATGGAATTAAATCTTGAGTGAATCGTCTAA
>JAAZGG010000010.1 GCA_012511355.1 bacterium
GTCAATAAAAGATGACCTCCATCATATGGCATATTTCCCTTAATCATCGCAGGAACATTACAAAGTGGCTTTCTCCTGCTTTGCACTATCCCATTAGTACCCTCCAAAAGATATGGACTAATATTTTTAACGATCATTCGATGTATTGAATCATCATTCATCATCTTAAAAATACTTTTTTCTTTAACATGTTCTTTATTAGCCAACCCAATAATTACAACATGAACGGCTGCATTATCTTTTGCTTGATTTTTCCAAGGAAGTGTAGGATACGCAAAAGTTATTGTTAAATTTTTAGCAAAAACATTAGGCCAAAGAATTCCAACCTGCTCACCTTGGCATAAAGAGTTAGTTGACACTAAAGCTAATTGAGCGCTTTTGTTTTGAATATACTGCGCACCTTTCCAAAACCAAGAAGCAACTAAGTCAAGCTTACCGTATGACTTAACTTCTGAAAATACTTTTTTCATATCTTCATTTTGCTGCTTACTTCTGCCTACATTTCCTAAAAAGGGAGGGTTTCCGCAAACATAGACTTCATAATATTGATTTCCGTCATGTGTAGAGCAAACTTCTTCCCAACCTAACAGCAAGCTATTACCACAAACCACATTACCGCCATCACGTAATGGCAAGATAGCTTCTTTATGCCCAAACTTTGTCTCAAACTCCGTGTTCATTTGATGTTCAGCTAACCATAGTGAAAGCCTAGCTATTTCACACGCAAAATCATCAATTTCTATACCGTAAAATTGAGTTAACTCAATTCCTGAAGAATAGATCACCTCTTGCTTACTGGCTACATTAATCGCGTCAATAACTTCCATTTCAAAACGACGCAATTCTTTATAAGAAATAATTAAAAAATTACCTGAACCACAAGCGGGATCGAAAATTTTTATTCTTTGCAAACGTAAGAAAAGAGCTTGTAATTTTTTCTCATTTCCACGTGATTGTTCTAAATTTTCATAAAGTTTATCCAAAAACAAGGGTTGAATAACTTTCATGATATTTGGAACTGAGGTGTAATGCTGACCTAAATTACCTCGCTGCTCCTCATCGATAACTGCTTGGAACATCGAACCGAAAATATCAGGATTGATCTCTGACCAATCAAGCATCGCACAATCAAGTAGAATGCGTCTCGCTCTACGACCAAATGCTGGAATAGGCTCATCTACTTTAAACAATCCACCATTCACATATTTAAATGCTTGGAAATGCGCTGGTAGTTTTTGACGTTCAGGAGAAGTTTCTTCTAAATTAAGCACTCGAAACAGCTCATAGAAAAACTGATCTACATCTGAACCATCTTCTAATGTAAATGACTTAAGTGCATAACTAAATTGCGCCTCAGAGAAAATACCAGTATCTTCGGCATAAAAACAAAAAAGTAGACGAGTTAAAAAGACATTTAGTGCGTGAATATCCTCAGGCTTTGTTAAGTCATTACCTTCTCGAATGACATCAAACAACTTACCCATTTTTTCCGATGCTTTAAGATCGGCTGGATGCTCAGAAAACATTACTGCTTTCTCATACCCAGCTAAAGGTAAGAAAAAAGAATAGTTTTTATCTAATTCATTAAGTGGAATTTCTAAACGCTCTTCAGCCAATAAGTCATAGGCAATAAGGTTTTTGAAATTGGTAACAATAACAAATCGAATATCATTACGAGCCACTACCTCACTCACTCTCAATGACTCAGCCTCTTCATTAATACCCACATCGCCAGAGACACTACGAAAATAAAGCTTCTTTTTTAAGCCAACATCATTTCCGATTCCAACATTACGATTATCATCGCCATTACGGAGTCTAGTGATAGTGCTTTTAGGTAAGCCATAAGCATCAAGAAAAGAGAAAATGAACTCATCAGGCTCAAGATTAGAGCATGTTTGCTCCAGTGATTCGATAACACTTGCTTGACTAACTGCCACTAACCCTACCCCTTCACACCATTTTAAAAAATACCAGCTTAAGCAGTGCATTACAAAACGTTACATGCTGCTGATAGTTACAAAATTATAAGGTGCGGGGCATATATATGCAATTAAAGACTCAATATCAAGAACTAGCTTTTATCAAGTAGCTCTCATACTTAACTTGCTCAATAATTTATTATAGCCCCTACGATAGTCGCTTTTAATATCGATGCACACACAAAGTGATAAAATTGGCAACGCCTCGAACAACTAAGATGATTAATGTAGAATGACTTTAGATAGTGGATTAACGTTGCTAAACTAGTTACTAAAATTACAGTCCTTATTCCAACTCTTGCCAATATACCCGTTTAGGGAGTTAGCGAGGAAAAGTAATCACCAGTAATAAAAGGAAACGGTCCGCTCCTACCGTTTCGTACCTCCCCTCCAATTGATATAGAAGAGAAGCTGGTGCTTGTGTGTGAGCTGCCAACAGCTATTAAGGTTAAAGCGGAACACCGCAACTAGTATACATCACGACTACGCTTCCCCCTCTGTCACACTAGTTGTCTGATTTTCTGATTTTTATATTTCATGTAATTGAGGGAGCGGTTAGTGTCTTACAATGTCATCTTACAGTTCAGAATTTAAAGCGCAGATCGTTAAAAAAATGA
>JAAZGG010000156.1 GCA_012511355.1 bacterium
GTCCAGTTACTGTAAAAAAAGTTCTTAATGAAAAAGAAAAATTACAATTTTGGCTCAAGGTTCGCGAGGGTTGTAAGGAATTAAAACGCATTGAACTTGTAATGAATTCCAAGGACGAAACAACCGAAACCACTATGCGTCAAGACAGTGTTGCTTATGTAGACAATGACTATACGGCCCATGAAACTATGACAGTGACACAAACTGCATTAGATAAGGTAGAAACTAATACTATGGAAAGTTTTGGAGTCACCGTTCATAAGGATGGGAAGAGTTATGAAGTAGAGAAAGAGAAAGAGAATGAAGGACCTTACTTTTATAGTTTCAATTTGTCTGAAACACCTGAATTTTCTGTTGGTGGTCCAGGCTTTGACTATTTTATTAAGAATATGCTTGGCGGCTATGATGTTGTTGAAGGTGAAGATGGTATTTTATATATCTTAGATAGCGACACAGACTGGGATGTTGATTTTTCTGGTGGTCTTTATCATCATACTTATGAAGAATATTTTGTAAAAGTTAAATTTGCCAAAGTTGGTGAAGTATATCGTATTGAATCGGCAAGAATGGAAGGCTTTACATATGTGGCCTCAACCACTACAGGCGCTAGACCGAAAATTGAGACCATGCAGGTAGTAGAAGAGCATGAAGCAAGCGGTACTTTCACTTATGGAACTATAGGGGCCTATGGTGGAAAGCAAGAACGTGTGAACAGTTTCCCAGATAAATACGTGCATCATACAAATTTCCGTATTCAAGCTTATTCTGCGACATTTGATGCAGAAGGAATTTTGACAGCGGCGTATGAAGCATATGAACGCGATTTCACCGATCTTACTAGGGAGAGATTGGCAGATGGTTCAATGAATTTCGAGCACTACAAAGATATAAACTTAGATCATGAATATGTCTATCGTGTACTTTCTAGTGAAGCTGTTAATGCTTGGAATGATGAATTAGAATTAGAAACTTTCTATTCTGATGGCAGCGAGGCTTACCAAGTTGATGTCGATAAATTCGAGGCCATTGAGGGCTTTAAGAAATACACCCTTGGGGACAGAACATACTTTGGGGTAACCGAAGATGTTTCAGTCTTCATCGCTATTGCCGGTAAGTGTGAACCCAAACTTAATGAGGCCGGAGATAAGGTTGAAAATGGTTTCAAAGATTTGACAGTTGAAGTTTTAGAAGCATTAAGATTTATGGAATAAAACATTTGAATGCTTAAATAATAATTAATTAAAAAAGCCTCCGAGTAGTCAAAGACGAAAGGAGGTTTTTAATTTTGGGTCTAATACTGTTAGAAGTGGTATTAATATGCTAATATTAATATATTAAGGGGGTGAAATTTATGGGCTTTTGGTGGTTTATGTTAGTTATGGTTTTATTGACACCATTAGTGATGATTATCATCGGCTTAGTCTTTAAAAAATATGCCCCTAAACAAAGGAATTTCTTTATCGGTTATCGTACCCTACTATCAATGAAGAATAAAGAAACTTGGGCTTTTGCTCAAAAACATTTCAGCAAGCTTTGGCTATTGGTGGGGATCATTATTTTGATACCTTCAGTTATTCCTATGTTGTTCTTTATGGAAGAAGGTGAGGGGGTTATAGGAACCGTTGGTGGGCTTATCATTGGAATACAGATTTTAATTCTTGTTTTGAGTATTTTTCCCACCCATTTTGCCTTAAAGAAAAATTTTGATAGTAGTGGCAAACGAAAGGAAGAGCAAGAAATCAAATAAAATAAAGCCAAGAAATCTTCTATCAATCTCGCAAAAAAGATTGAAAGGAAGCGGGTTATATGTTAAAATATCATGGCTTTATAAAAAGCCTAATATCACACACACTGGGAATTTCTTCTAATTGTGCTAATGGGCAAGGGTGCCAAATCTTAGTGTAGAGGTTTCGAACCAGTGGAGGAAAAAAACAAAAAGGAGGCTCATAAGATGAGTGAAGAAGAAAAAGTTGTAGTTGAAGAAGAAGAGGAAGAGATGCTTGAAGAAGAAGAGCAGGAGGGAATGGAAGAACTTTTACCAGCCCCTGATGCTCCAATTATCACGATGAAAAAGTTGTTGGAAGCCGGTGTTCATTTTGGTCATCAGACCAGAAGATGGAATCCTAAGATGAAGCCCTATATCTATACGGCACGTAATGGCATCTATATTGTTGATTTAGAAAAGACGGTTGAAAAAATTACCGAAGCTTATCAAGCTTTAAAGAAAATCGTCAGTGATGGTGGCAAAGTGATTTTTGTTGGCACCAAGAAACAAAGCCAAGATATTATCAAAGAAGAAGCTTTACGTTCAGGTTCTTTCTATGTTACCACCCGTTGGTTAGGTGGAACCTTGACGAACTTTAAAAC
>JAAZGG010000157.1 GCA_012511355.1 bacterium
AATTTGTGCTACTTACTTATCTGCATTTGTTGTGCCCATACATCTGCCTTAACAACTAGATCTTTACTTGAATTTGACCCACCCAACTAGCCATTATTTGTCAGACAACTCATGTTAATCAGTGTCACAAGCTAAGAAGCTTAACCTTGCTGCATCTTGACTAAGGCCCAATCTCATAGAAGGTGCGATAGCCGTAGGTTTTTAAAATAAAGTTGACAAAAAGATTTAAGATAAGGAGCAAAGAGATTACAACGATGTAATATATTTTCAAATGGGCTAAGCTCATTTTCATTACTGAAAACATTAAAAGGGAACCAAGGAAAAAACCATTGGCTAATGATACTATACCAGCCATACTCTGTTTGACCACTGCATTATGGTTGATGAAGTCGAATTTAGGAAAACTAAGGTTGATCAGTATTCCAATTTGTGAGACATAATAGGCAGTTAGGACCGATAGAACAACATTCATGAGAATAAAGAAAGGTGAAAAGGAAAGAGAAAAACTAAAGATCAAAGACGCCAATAAGGACGCTGGCACTATCAGCATTAAATTGAGCAGAATCTTGGCGTTGAAAACATCTTTAGGCCTGATAGGCAAGCTTTTAAGCCAATCGTACATTTGACCTTCTAAAGACAGACTAAATGGAGTAGTTGTTGTTATGGCAGAAGCTGCTGCGAACAAAGCCGGCATAAAAGCGCTTAAATTATCTCCAGGAATCTGATACAAAATTTCTTGTAGCATGCTTTTGTTGAACAAAGGTAAAAAAGCACCTATTAACATAAAAATAGGACCGAGAATGGTGTTCATAACATAAACAGGGCTGGAGAAATATAATCGAAACTCTTTTTTTAGCAAGGCGACCATCAGGTTGTTGCCTTTAGCTACTTGGCCCTTGTATTGGACATGACTGACATTGCTCTCTAAACGCTCACGAATAAAATGGTAATAGCGGGCAGTAAAAACAGAAAAGAGAGCAAACAAACCTAACGAACCAAAAACGAAGATACTGAAGTCAAAAAACTTAAGGCCGTTGAGAGCATTAGCATAATAGCTGGCTAAGGGAAAGATTTTGTTAATCTGACTGTTGAGCAGACCGATTAGGCTGGTTATTTGCTCCGTGCTCATGCTGCTCAGCTTCTGATTGAAAAAAACTATGCTTAGAGAAAAAACAATGCTCAAAGCTAAGCTCAAGAATTTTTTCCCCTTAAAGTCACCAATAGATGTTTCGAAAGCTACGTTTAAAGCAGCAGCTATGACGACAGGAAAAAGAGGTACAATAAACAAACCGATTATTGACATCAGGTAAAAGGCTAAGCCGGCAGAAGTTCTTTGCCCGTAGACAATAACAGCAGGCGCCATAATAATTGAACTGAGTAAAAAGTTGAAACTGTAGATATTGATTATCTTTGAAATCATCAACTCTTTAAAGGAGATGGGCAAAGATAGTATAAACTCTTCGTCGGCTGCCTGGAAAAGCAAATTGCTGCCTTTAAAAGCCACATTAAAGAATGTGAAAAAGGAAGCCAAAGCCATGGTCAAAGCCAAGAGAGGAGTAAAGTCTCGCAGGGGAGTTAAAATATCGGCTATATTGATGCTCATGAAAGAAAAAAGAAAAACGAACATAAGCAAGCTGATTAGAACGAGTAAGAAATTCGTATTGAATTTAGACTTACCTGTTTTTTGGCCTTTGAACAGACCTATATGGTAGAGTTTGACTAAAAGAAATACATTATTCATCTTGCACCAACTCCAAGAAAAGGGCCTCTAGGCCTTTTTCACCTTTGACCTTTTCGGTGGGCCCGGATATTACCAATTTACCGTCTTTGATAATGGCAATTTTGTTGCAGAGCTTTTCAGCCACTTCTAAGACATGAGTGGAGAAGAAGACTGCAGAACCTCTGTCGCAGAGCTCCTGCATGATTTGCTTGACTGTAAAGGCTGCTTTGGGGTCTAGACCAACGAAAGGCTCGTCTAAGAGCAAGAGCTTAGGCTCGTGTAAGAAAGCCGCTATAATGGCCAATTTTTGCTTCATACCGTGAGAATAAGATGAAACTGAATCAGCCAAATTGTCGTAAAGCTGCAATTCTTTGGCATACTTTTCTACTCTTTCTTCTCTCACAGAAACAGGCACCCGATAAATATCAGCCACCAAATTCAAATACTGAATACCTGTTAAAAAGGTGTAGATTTCTGGGTTGTCGGGAATAAAAGCCATCTTTAACTTACAAGTGACCGGATCGTTTAAAATAGACAAACCGTCAATTAAAATTTCACCTTGATCGAAGGGAATTATACCAGAACAGCATTTTAGTGTAGTCGTTTTGCCCGCCCCGTTGTGACCAATAAAACCAAAAATATCTCCGGCTTCCACATGCAAAGTCAAATCATCGACAGCTACCTTGCCATTGCGATATACCTTTGTTAAATTGCTAATTCGTAACAAATGGCCTCACTCAATTCTTTTAAAATATGATTCATTAAAGCAAAACTAAAAAACACAAACCAAAATCAAACACTTTAATAAATCGTTTTAAGATTCGCTTTTTGTATTAGTTAGTCCTTTAAAAGGTGGTAGGTTTTGTTGGAGAAGGGGAGAGTGTGAGAAGTTAGCTATTGTGATAAAACTTCATGCAATCATAAAATAGCAACGCAAAAAGTTGCCTCAATAATCGCAATGCTTCTAAGATCCTTTCTCTAAAATTTGTTGGTTTATAACACTTTATGCAAGTGAAAATTGAAAAGTTCATCTTTTAGGTACCCCCTAAGCAAAAAAAGCAAGGTCAGATAGTAAAAAGCTTGAATTTGCTTTGAAAATAATAGTCCCCTCATAAAAAAAGACTAGGGTTATTGCATAAAGTTTAAAAAACCGCATTTGTCTAAACATTATTGTTGGCTTTATGATGATGGTGATAATTGAATATTGACTTAATATTATGAAAGGAGAATAAGAAACAATAATTCAACCCATCATCCGGTTACTTTCTCTTTTTAGTCTTTGCAGGATAATTTACTATTTAACAAGAATTATGTTAATATGTTATATTGAATAAATTCAGCAAAGGCGGGTTTTTATGGATATATTTTCACAAGTTGTGATCATGCTAGCAGGTGCGTTTATTATCAATAATTTGTTTAGACGCTTTGTTAAACCACTGACGAGTTGGGTATATTGGTTTATTGGATTCATTGTAGCTTCGTTCTTTACCAATATTATTACTCTTTACTTAGTCTCGATTGGCACCTTATCTGAAACTTGGGGACCAACCATAGTACAGACTATAGCTATAGGTGTAATTCTTTTGTTCATGCCTAGAGAGCCAGGTAAGTTTGGAAGAAAATTAGATCCGAGTGAAGAAGATGATGATAGTAAACCACCAACTAAAAAGAAGAAGAAACCTAAATATTAAAATATTAAAAGGAGGTCTTCTATGCACTCCTTGGACAAACTCTTAGCATATCTCTATCAAA
>JAAZGG010000158.1 GCA_012511355.1 bacterium
GATAAAAAGATCTATGTGCCGGGTTATTCTTATACCGAGGTTGGTCGCAACCTTTTTCCTAAGAACGATGTATTAAAAGATGAGGTCTTTGATCAACGCTTTTTAGCTATAATTCTTGATACTTCCAATCATAGAAGAATCAGTGATGAACGTTATAAAAAGGCGGCTTATATCATTAAAATCGATCACCATCCCGATGGCGATGCTTATGGGGATATCAATTTAGTTATGCCGGAAGCCGGGGCGGCAGCCGAACTGCTTTATACCTTATTTAGGACCAAGGCTTTTAGAAAATATCCAATCCCCGATGAGGTTGCTCGTTATCTTTATGTAGGGATTGTTGGCGATACTGGGCGCTTTCAGTATTCGGCAGCGACGGCTCATACTTTAAAGTGTGCAGCTGAATTATATCAATATGATTTTGATCCTCAAAAAGATGTCTATTATCCAATTTATAACAAACCGCTCAGTGATTTTGAGGCGGTGCGTACCGTAATGAATAATTTTCGTCTTAGTGAAGATGGGGTGGCTTATTATATTTTGACTCAAAAGGAACTCGAACGTTTAAAAATTGATGCCGATGAAGGTAAGGCCTATCTCTATCTTTTCAATTATTGTGATGAAATTTTGGTATGGTGTTCTTTCTGCGAAGATAAACGGCGAGGTGATTGGCGAGGCAGTCTACGTTCACGCGATGTCACCGTTAATGAGGTGGCCAGTCATTTTCGTGGTGGCGGGCATCGCTTAGCAGCCGGCTGTCGACCGAAAAATCGCCAAGAGATTAAACAATGTGTTGCCGAACTAGGTCAAGAAATTAAAAAAATGGGAGTAAAATAAATGGCTTTTGTCAATCTCAATGTAAAAAGTGGCTATAGTTTTCTAAAAAGCACTCTAAAAATCGAGGATATTGTTAGTTATGGAAGTTTAAATAACTTCTCTTATTTAGGCTTGACTGATCAAAACGCCTTATTTGGAGCGCCGGCCTTTGTTAAGGCCTGTAAGAGAGCGAATATCAAGGCCATCATTGGGATGGAAGTTTATATATTGGAGAAAGATGAGGCTAGTTATCCTTTGGTTCTGTTAGTTAAAAACGCCACAGGCTATCGAAATTTGTGTTATTTTACTAGTCTTGTCTCCAAGGATAAGTTAACGACTGCTTTAAAGTATAGCGATTTAAGTGATAAAACTGATGGTTTAATTGCTATTTTACCGATGGCGCGCAGTTGTTATCGGAATTTAGATAGTAAAGATAAAAAAGCTTATTTAACTAATTTCCAACATTATTTTTCTGATTTTTATCTCGGTTTGGAATACTATGAGGAAGCGGATGCTAAGTTGAATGAGGAACTACGTCTACTCCATTATCCTAAAACAGTTTTAAATGAGGTTAGAGCCTCAAGTTCTAGTGATTTAAAATATCTTGATATTTTACGAGCCATTGATTTAGGAACAACCTTAGATAATTTGCCTGAAGAGAATAAGGCCTATCGTTATTTCCGTAAAGAAGAGGAACTAGCTTTCTATTTTAGTAAGGAAGAGTTAGAAAGTACGGAAAAAATTGCCGCCAGTTGTCAATTTGATATCCATGAAGTTCAGGCAAAACTGGTGAGTTATCCTTTAGATGAAGGTATTGAAGCTGAAGCCTATTTACGGGCTCTTTGTAACAAAGGACTAAATAAACGTTTCAATAATCGTCCAAGTGTTAATTATCAAAAACGTTTGGCTTATGAGTTAGATGTCATTATTAAAATGGGCTTTACCAATTACTTTTTAGTAGTTTGGGATTATGTGCGCTTTGCAAAAAAATCAGGTATTTTAGTTGGCCCAGGGCGGGGGAGTGGCTCGGGTAGTTTAGTGGCTTATGCTTTAGGGATAACCAATGTTGCCCCCTTAAAATATGATCTTTTATTTGAGCGTTTTTTAAATCCTGAGCGCATCACAATGCCGGATCTTGATATTGATTTTATTGATACTCGTCGTGATGAGGTTTTTAAATACTTAATCAACAAATATGGTCAAGATCGCACGGCTCATGTTATCGCTTTCCAGACTTTTGGCGTTCGCCAGGCTTTAAGAGATGCGGCCAAGGTTTTGGGTTTACCACTTTATGAGGTTGATAGTTTTGCTAAGAAAATTCCCAATCTTTACAGTGATTATTCTTTAGTTAAGATTGTTGATAAATCTCCCTCTTTTAAGTCCTTAATCAATAGTAACAGCAAATATCAGCAGGTTTATGAAGTGGCTCTTCATCTAGAAGGTTTACCAAGACAAAGCACCATTCATGCGGCAGGTATGGTTATTACTGACAGCCTTTTAACGGATGTAACACCAATTTATTGTCCCACTTCCGATTTAATAAGCACCCAATATGACCTAAATCATTTAGAGGAATTTGGTTTACTTAAAATGGATATTCTTGGTTTAAAAAACTTAGGTATTCTTGATGATTGTGCCAAGATGATTGCAAGCACCTATCAAAGAAAACTAGATTTTTTAAGCCTGGACTTAGATGATCCTAATATTTATAAACTGATAAGTAGTACGAAAACGGCTGGACTTTTCCAATTAGAAAGTCCGGGGATGAAAAGAGCCATCAGTTTAATTAAACCCAATAGTTTTGCCGATGTTTATGCCTTAATTGCCCTTTTCCGTCCTGGACCGATGGATTCAATTAAAACCTATGCCCTAAGGAAACAAGGAAAAGAAGCAGTTACTTATCTAGATCCAATTTTAGAAGATATTCTCAAACCAACCTATGGCATCATCATTTATCAAGAACAAATAATGCAGATTTTAGTTAAAATGGCGGGCTTTAGTTATGCCCAAGCCGATTTGGTGCGCCGAGCGATTAGTAAGAAAAAAGCCACTGAATTGGCTTCTATTGAAAAGGACTTTTTAGCAGGAGCCATAAAAAAGGGGCATGCTAAGAAAAAGGCCCAGCAAGTCTTTGATTTAATTCTTCAATTTGCGGGTTATGGTTTTAATAAGGCCCATTCTGTAGCCTATGCCATGTTGACGGTCTGGATGGCCTATATCAAGTATTATTATCCAGCCATCTTTTATGTCGCTCTTTTGAATACTTTTGCTAGCGATCAAAAACTCAGTGAATACTATACCGAAATTAAGAATAGCAAGCTCAAAATTTTAGGACCATCTATCAATAAGTCTAGAGAATATTTCTATGTAGAAGATGATAAAATTCGTTTCTCTTTGGCGAGCATTAAAGGTTTAACACCAGGGTCTTTGAAAATTATATTTGAGGCCAGAAAATCGGGCTCTTTTGCGAGTTTTGCCGATTTTGTGCTTAGAGTTCAAGCCTTTGGTTTAGGAGAAAAAGCGATTAAGCTTCTAATTTATGCGGGGGCCTTTGATGAATTTGCAATCAATAGGACAACCTTGAGTAAGAATTTGAAAACTTATTTAGCTTATGCTTCCATCACTAGTTCACTAATCGATGGTCAATTGAGTTTTGATAGCAGTTTAGCAGAAGCTCCTAAGATGCAAATTTATCCTAAGAATAGCATTGAAGAGAGTAACCTTGAAAAGCAACTCTTGGGCCTATATTTAACCTCTTTCCCTTTAGAAGAAAAAAGGGAGGAATTAAAAAAGGCGGGTTTTATAACAGTTGAGCAAGCCTTATTAAGAGAGGGTACAGTAAAATTAGTTCTTTTGTTTAGTCGCTGTCGAGCCGTCAAAACTAAAAGAGGCGATTATATGTTGCGCTCAGTCGCTAGCGATGAGAGTGGTGAAATTAATGTTATCGTTTTCCCTAATGAATATCAAAAATATGAATTATTGCTAAAAAGTGGCAACTATCTTCAAGTTTTAGCTAAAATTGAACAGAGCAATAATGGCATTAATCTTGTATTAAGACAGGCTAAAATCTATAATTTAAAGGAGGATGAAAGTGTATGAAATTGGTATTAATTGATGGCAATTCCTTGTTGTTTAGAGCATATTATGCCACCTCGTATCGTGGGAATTTAATGACGACCAAGGCCGGTCAACCCACCAATGCGGTTTACGCTCTTTCCAATCTTCTTACTAAAATTTTAGCCGATGAGAGTCCTGATTATGCGCTCGTAGCTTTTGATACTGGGGCTCCGACTTTTCGCCACCAAGAATATGAAGAGTACAAAGCTGGTCGTAAAGAGGCCCCCGAAGAACTTAAAAGTCAATTTCTCTTAGCTCGCGAGCTGGTTCAAAACCTTGGGTTTTTTTGTTATGAAAAAGATGGTTATGAGGCCGATGATATCATTGGAACCTTAGCTAAACGCGGGTCTGAACAGAATTTAGCGGTTAAAATTTATTCTGGCGATCGTGATTTGTTGCAACTGATAGATGAAAAGACCACGGTTTGTTTAACCAAAAAAGGGGTTAGTGATTTACAACTCATGGATGAGACATCTTTACTGAACAGTTTAGGTTTGAAGCCTTCGCAGATTACCGATTTAAAGGGTTTAATGGGCGATGCTAGTGATAATATTCCTGGCGTCTATGGTGTTGGCGAAAAGACCGCTTTGAAATTATTAAGTGAATATGGTAGTTTAGAACAAGTTTTAGAAGCCGATATTGCCGGAAAACTTGGGGAAAGAATTAAAGAACAAAAAGAGCAGGCTCGAAAGTCTAAACATTTAGCCACAATCAATTGTGCGGTGCCTTTAGATTTTGAAGTTACTGCCCTTAAATATCAAGGGCCAAAAGTTTTGGAACTAAGGGAATTATATAGTCGTTTAGAAATGTTTAGTCTACTTAAAAAAATACCCGAAGTCGAAGTTGAAAAAACAGTTGAGGAAATTGATTATCAGCTCGTTAAAGAAGTACCAGCGACCTTTTTAAAGGCAGGTTTAGCTTTGACAATGGCAGTTAATGGTAACAACTATCACCGCGATGAGTTGGTAGGCTTAGCCCTAAGCGATGGCAAGGATAGTTATTTTATTGCAAGTGCCGACTTAGCTAATGATAAAAAATTAAGCGCTTATCTTGCAAACCCCAGTTTAAAGAAAAAGGCCTTTGATCTTAAAAAACTGGTCGTTAGTTTGAAACGATTAGGGATTGAACTTAAAGGTGTAGATTTTGATTTGCTACTGGCTACTTACTTACTCCAATCCTCCCTAAAGGAAGAAGCAGCTTTTATCTATGATTACTATGGAGTTAATCTGCCCTTAGAGAGCAGTATTTATCAGAAGAGAAAATATGACTTGGCCGAGGTGGCTCATTACAGTTGTCTTCAGGTTCAAAAACTTGGCGTTTTAGAAATTGAGGCCAGAAAGCAACTAAAGGCTATTGATTGTGAAAGACTCTTAGATGAGATTGAAATTCCCGTGGCTTTTATATTAGCGAAAATGGAAATAGCCGGTATTCGCTTAGATTGTGATTTGTTAGCTAAGAAGTCCGAACTCATCAGTCAAAAACTTGAATCTTTAACTAAAGAAATTCATGATTTAGCGGGCCGCACTTATAATATTCAATCGCCTCAGCAAACGGCGGAAATTTTGTTTGATGAACTTAAATTACCGGCTAATCGCAAGCGTTCAACCTCGGCTAATGAATTGTCATTATTGATTGATCAGCATCCCATTGTTCGCAAGATCTTAGAATATCGTCAGTATGCTAAACTTTTGAGTGTTTATTTCCAAGGTTTACCAAATTATGTCTTAGAGGATGGTAAAATTCATACCATCTATAATCAGGCTTTGACCCAGACAGGACGTCTATCTTCAAGAGATCCTAATCTACAAAATGTTTCAATTCGCAGTGCCGAGGGTAAAGAGGTGCGTAAAGCCTTTGTCTCTTCGCAAGATGGTTATTATATCTTATCTTTTGATTATTCCCAGATTGAACTCAGGGTTCTAGCCGAGATGGCTCAGTCAAAGTCTTTAATTGAGGCCTTTAATCGGGGCGCTGATCCCCATAAAGAAACCGCGATGCGGATTTTTGGAGTCAAAGAAGAAGAGGTGACTGCCTCCATGCGTCGAGAAGCCAAAATTGTCAATTTTGGAATCATTTATGGTATGTCCGATTGGGGTTTAGCTGAAGAGTTAGGCATTGATGTGGCTACCGCTAAGAATTTTATTCGTTTGTATTATGAACAATACCCAGAGATTCGCGAATATTTTGATAGAGTCATTGCCGATTGTCAGGAAAACGGCTATGTGAAGACCTGGTATGGACGGATTCGTTATGTTCCCGAAATCAAACAGCGCAATTATAATGTTCGTGAATTTGGTTAGCGCGTGGCGATGAATACACCCATTCAAGGAACTGCGGCTGATATAATGAAATTAGCGATGATTAAAGTTGATAAAATTCTAACTAGTAATAAGTTTAAGAGTAGATTACTATTACAAATTCATGATGAGTTAGTTTTTGAAGTTCCTTATGAAGAATTGCTAGAGGTCATTAAACTAGTCAAAGAGGCACTTGAGGACTTCCCAGAATTTAAAGTTCAGTTAAAGGCCAACTATAATTATGGTTTTAGTTGGTTTGCTGATTAGGAGTTTTGCTTATGCCAGAATTACCAGAAGTCTAGACCGTTAGAAAGGTATTATTAAGTTGGACTAAAGGAAAGAAAGTCCAGAAAATTCAGGTACTTTTTCCCACTCTTTTAGCTAACAGTTCTGTTAGTGATTTTTGTTCAGCATTAGTTGGACAAAAGCTTTTGGATATTGAGCGTTATGGGAAGTTTTTGATCTTTAAATTCGAAGAAAAAATTCTGTTATCACATTTAAGGATGGAAGGTAAATACTACCTAGCACATTATGAAAATAGCAGTTACCAAAAGGGATTGACCTATCAGCCCGAAGAAGAAGATAGCAAATTCAATAAGCATGTGCATTTAGTTTTTGAGTTTACCGATGAGAGTCTACTTCTTTATCACGATGTCCGCAAATTTGGGCGTTTCTACTTATTTACTTATAACGACTATTTAACTAATCCGCGTTCGCCTCTAGTCAAACTTGGTCATGAGCCATTTAATGAAAAAGATGGGACTTATCTTTATAGTAAGGCTCAGAAATTTAAAAAGACCACTAAAGAATTGTTGCTGGATCAAAGTGTTTTAGTGGGTATTGGGAATATTTATGCAGATGAAATTTGCTTTTTAGCTAAGATTCCACCCCAAAAATCGGCTTTTACTTTGACGAAGGAAGATTGCGATTTATTAGTAAGTAAAACTCAAGAAGTCTTAAATAAAGCCCTTGAACTAGGCGGTTCGACCGTGCGCTCATATCATTTTGCAAATGATGCCTCTGGGCGTTTTCAAAATGAGTTGAATGTCTATGGTAGGGAAGGGGAACCTTGTTATTTATGTGGGACACCGATTAGTAAAACTAAGATTGGTGGCCGTGGCACCCACTTTTGTGCTCATTGCCAACAAGAACTACCCTCTAAAAAGATTAGGGTAATTGGTGTCACCGGTTTAATTAGTGCCGGCAAATCAATGGTTAGTTCGGCTTTTCAAAAAGCCGGTTATCACTTGGTTGATGCTGATCAAATTGCTAAAGATTGTTTGGTAAAAGGCGAATCCTGTTATCAAAAGGTGCTTGAGACTTTTGGAAGAGAAATCCTAAGAAGTGACGGAGAAATTGAGCGTTCTAAACTAAGAGAAATTGTCGTTAAGGATGAGGTGGCTCTAACTAAACTTAATAGTCTAATTCATCCTGAAGTTGAGGCGGTGATTGTTGAAAAGATAAAGGATGAAAGAAAATGTTTTCTCTTGGATGTTCCTTTACTTTTCGAAGCAGGTCTTGATAAACTCTGTGACTTAACGATTTTTGTTAATACCCATGAAAAGGTTAGGCGCAAGCGTTTAATCGCTCGTGGTACTATGCCTTTAAAAGAGGCAGCCAAGTTAAACAGTTCTTTGCTAGAAGCTATTAAAAAAATGGCAAAAGTCGATGTTATTATCGATAATTCCTTAACTAGAGAAGCTACAGATTTTCAGGTTAAGTCCTTAATTGAAAAGATTCGTCAGTTAAATTTAATATCAAAATAACTTTGATTATGCTATAATCAATAATTAATTGGATGGGGTGTTATGGTGGAGAAAATTAATTTCAAAGTAAGCAATCCTTATGAGATTGTTTTGTGCTCTTATATAAGCGACTATGATCGCAAGATTTTGCATCGTTTGTACCAGCCTATTTGTGGGGCAGGAGCGATTGCTCTTTTTAACACTTTGTGGTCCGAACTTGAGGCGGATAAAACGATTTCTTCACTTGAAAAAAGCCACAGTATACTGCTAGCCAATCTCGGTTGTGATGTTGATGAATTTATCAGTTACCGCAAACAATTGGAAGGCTTAGGACTTATTAAAACTCTTTACCATCAAAGGGGTTGTTACATCTATTTACTCTACGCTCCTAAGAGTCCCAAGGAATTTTTTGACTACGAATTATTTGATGTTCTTTTGCAAAGAAAACTCGGTCGTGTCGAGTACGATCGTGTGCGCACTTACTTTTCGCTCAGTCATTATGATAAGGAAAATTGTATCGATATTTCCCAATCTTTTAACGATGTTTATGTTACGCCTGATGGACCTTATAAGTTTAAAGGTGTTGCGGATATTATCGGACATCAAAGTGCTGATTTAAAACTTTCATTTGATTTTCAAACCTTCTATGCCAGTCTAAAGGATTACTTCATCAAGAAAGAGGCTTTTACTAAAGAGATTGAAGAAGAGATTGCTCTACTTGCTACTACTTATGGCTGGTCGGTAAGTGAAATGATTAATATCGTTTATAAATCACTTGATAACACTGGCAAAATTGATATTTTGCGTTTGCAGAAATTTGCGCGTATGGGAAAAGTCTCACAACCAGTTAATAAACCAGCAGAAACACAAAAAGTAGACACGGGGAATGCGGCTTTAGATAAGAAAATTGAGCTCTTTAATCGCCTAACGCCTCTAGAATTTTTGATGCTTAAAAACGGGGGAGTTCAACCCGTTGAGCGCGATGCTCGTTTGATTAAGGAATTGATTGTTACGACCAAACTTCCAGATCCTGTTATCAATGTTTTATTAGACTATTCGTTAGCCAATAATAACAATCGCTTGGTTCGCAATTACTTACAAGCGGTTGCCAGCAGTTTGATGCGCAGCAAGATTAGCGATGCTTACGAAGCTATGATTTATCTTACAGAGCCCACCTCTAAGAGTAGGGCAAAATCCAAGGCTAAAGAGCCAGTGGTTAAAGAAAAAGAAGAGCCAATAAAGGTAAGTGATCAAGAGATGGCAGAATCACTAAGGATATTACAAGAACTGAAGAAAGGTAGGAAATAAATGTGAAAAAGATAAAAATCCCACAGCTTAAATTTCCTAAAGATTTAGAAAAATATCGTTCTGAACTTACTGATCAGCTCTTGCAAAATCCTTCAGTTCAAGATTTTTTGAAGGAAAACAACCTTGATGAGAATTTTATTAATGATCATTTACTTGGTTTAATGCAGATTGAAGAAGAGAATCAAGTTTGTTTAACTTGTCCTGGCTATGCCCATTGTAAAAAAAGTCCCCGAGGGCTATTGACGACGATGTGTGAAATCGATGGCTTTTGGGAGATAAGTTATAAAAACTGTGAGCCATATGAAGAGGTTAAAGTCCTTTTGGACAACTATCTTTATTATGATTTTGATGATGAATGGTTAAAGACCTCATTAGATAATGTTTCCCTTAATTTTGCCCGTCGCAAGCTAGTGACTGAAGCCATTAATTTATTGAAGGAAAAGACGAGTGAAGGCTTATATGTTTACGGTGCTGGTGGGGTTGGTAAGTCCTATATCTTAGCTGCTCTTACTAATGATTTAATTCGTATTTATGGTAAAAAGGTTGCCTTTATCAATGTCCGTTCCTTTATTGAAGATTGCAAACTATCTTTTGATATGAAAAATGTCGGTGATTATGTGGGGGAACGAATCAAAGAACTCCAACAGGTTGATGTCTTAGTTCTTGATGATTTAGGCGGTGAAAAGGTTTCTGAATGGTCAACCCACAGTGTCCTTTATGATATTATTGAGTATCGGGCGCGCCGCCGCCTTCTTACTCTTTATAGTTCACGCTATAGTCAAAGTCAGTTATATGGTATTTATGGCGGTAAGAACCCTAGAACCGATCGTTTTATCGAACAGCTTGCCTTGACGGGCAGAGAAATAGAAGTTCGGGGTTTGGATTTAAATAAATAAGGGGGCCTTAAGCATGCGAAAAATTGGAATTTTAACTTCGGGTGGCGATGCGCCAGGCATGAATGCTGCCGTGCGAGCCCTCACCCGTATGGCTTTGCAAGAAGGTTTTGAAGTTTATGGTGTTTATGACGGTTATAAAGGTTTAGTTGAAGATGA
>JAAZGG010000159.1 GCA_012511355.1 bacterium
AATTTCTTTTGCTAAAAGCAAGTTTTTTTAAAAGTACTAGTAAGGTAGTTTAAAAATCAAACCAAAACATGAATGATTATTCAAACTACCGTGCATTTATTTTATTTACGAAAAAAGTGCGATTTTTACGAATTATTTTCTTAAAAACCCGAACGATAAGAAAAGTTTTACTTGCAATTCGTCCTTATTTATTGTATCTTAACAATCAGTGTTGAATACTGATTCACTTTTAGGAGGAATAAATATGTTTCGTTATGACAATATCAAACAACCAAAGACAAGAAAGGGGCGCGAAACTTTTGAAAGAATCGTCCGCGCTGGTGAAAAACTATTTCATCTTTTAACCTACCCTGTTGCCTCTATCACCGATATTGCTAGGGAAGCGAAAATCGGTATTGGAACCTTCTATTTATATTTTGAAAGCAAACAAAGTCTTTTTAGATATCTAGTTTTATCTTACCATCACGAAATTCGCCGCGACATCGCTGAACTTGCCCGTGATGGCAAAAACCGGCAAGAAGTGGAGCGTCTAGGTTTTAAAGCCTTCTTCCGCTACATCTTCAAAAATCCTTATGCCTACACTATTATTTGGCAATCGCTAGTCGTTGACAAAGAACTTTTTAATTATTATTACACAACCTTTGCCGATAAATATCGCATCGGTATTCAAAAAGCCATTGACGATGGGGAAATCTATCCCGATATGAGTGCCATTGATATCGCCTATGCCTTGATGGGCATCACTAACTTTGTCGGTCTTAAACTTTCGGTCTTTAATGATGGGATTAAACCGACAGCCAAAGACATTGACAAAACGGTTGATGAGGCGATGAAACTCGTCAGCCATGGAATTTTTATTAAGAAATAAGCAGTAAAAAAAGGTTCAAGCGAACCTTTTTATTTTAGATGCTCTTTGAAGCTCTGGGCTAAAAAATCTGTTTGGTCAATGATAGGGGAATGCCCTGAATCTTTAATGACCACGAATTCCAACTGTTTAAAACCTTCCTTATTTTCTAAGGCCATGTAAGAAGGAACTGTAATATCCTTTTCACCCCAATAGCTCACAATAGGACAGGTGACCTTAGCAGCTAAACCATTACCAGGATTATAGCCATTATGCTTATCGGACATATTGAAGTTAGCTAAAGCCCAGTCAACATCTATCAAGCAGCGTTGCTTAAGAGTTTCCGTTAAATAGATGTGACCATCCTCTGGACTTGGTCCTCTACCAGCACTATAGATAGCAAAATTCCAAACATTCTCCATTAACTCATAATTTTTAGCCTCAATGGCCGTTTGGACTGGCAAAACCTGAACGGGATCTAGAGCCATCTCTTCTTTGCTCTTATAGACTTGCCCTAATAAAACTTGACCATTGGCGTCTTTCTTGTAAACAGGATAACCACGATATGACATCGAATTGACTAACAATACCTGTTTGACAAGTTTGGGATAAGTGGCCGCTAAATACAGGACCACACCCCCGCCCGCTGACCAGCCAGCAAAGGCGGCCTTCTTAATGGCGAGTTTGTCACAAAAGGCTTTGATGTCTTCACCTAATTCTTCAAGACTATCAAAGGGCTTATTGTAGGAACTGTCACCAAGACCGCGAAAATCGGGAGCATAAATTTTGTAATCATGCTCTAGTTTTTCAATCAAAGGTGTCCAGTGAATAGAAGAAGACATGTTGCCATGGAGCAAGACTAAAACCTTGTCTCCCTTGCCCTCTTCAAGGTAGGCGATTTTCTCGCCACTAGGAATTTCAACATACTTTTTAATATACTTTTTCATATTTTACCTCCTATTTTTAAACCCCTATTTTCAGGGTTTCTTTCCCTCATTATACAAACGATTTTCCCTTTTGTTAATAATTTTTATTCACTTCTTAAAGCTTCGACCGGATCTTTCTTAGCAGCGGCTCGAGCCGGAATAATGCCGGCAATAAGCGTTAAAACAACACTTATAATCACCAAAATCACCGCCCCTTGCCAAGGCAAGGCCGCCACATGGCCAATATCGGCTAAGGCATCAATAATGAAATTAACTGGGATGTCTAAAATCACCGTAGCCACCACCCCAAGCAGGCCTGCTGCTAGGCCTTCAATAAAGGTCTCGCAGTTAAAAACCCGAGAAATATCGCGCTTGCTGGCCCCAATCGCTCGTAGAATGCCTATCTCTTTAGTTCGCTCCAAAACTGAGATATTGGTAATTATGCCAATCATGATAGAAGAGACAATTAAAGAAATGGAAACAAAGGCAATCAGAACATAAGAAATCGCATTGATGATGGTGGAAACTGAAGCCATCAGTAAACCCACATAATCTGTGTACTTGATCTGTTCATCTTGTTCATGATTTTGGTTATACTCCTCAATCAAGTCATTGATATTTTCCTTGGCCGCAAAACTGACTGGATAAATATTGATTCTACTTGGCCTTTCATAGTCCACTTGTCCTAAACTCACAAGGACTAAATTCTAGGCCGTCGCATCTTCAATCGCTTCACCCGTCAACAAATATTTATTAGGCGAATTCCTTTGATCAGTAAGTAGCTGCGAGGCGTTGGCATAGTCAATCAAGCGAGTGGATAATTTTGGTGAGTAAGCGATGGCACCGCGCAAAACATTTGAAGAAGCATCTTCAGCCGGTTTAACAATACCGGAAATCTTTAAATCAAAACCCTTATCAATCAGGACCTGTTTAACAAAGGCGGCATCATCATGTTTATCAACATAAGAACCATCAGCCTGTTTTTCATAATAATCAACCGAACTTGCAACTCGATAAGTTAAACCTAAAATATCCTCATATTCATAACTCTCGCTTTCAAAAGGCGTGGTATCCCCACCTACAGTGCGTATAATTAGTTCATCGATCTCCGAAGCTTCTCTTAAGCCAATCGCATAGAGTAGATAGTCGGCGATACCATTATCTTTATCCATAACTAAAACCACTTCATTATCGGTTGTGGGCCAAGCTCCCGCCGCTAATTGATACTGCGACTCTAAGAATTCTTGATTTCCTATTAGTTCCTGCCAAACATCAGCACGCTGCATCATAGAATCAAAAGATGCTAGATAGGGACGAGTGTAAGGACTTAGATTCTCACTAAGAGAATAGGGATTCAAACACTCAAGTTTAGTTTCATAATTGCTCTTATAAATATTCAAATCAACATCATAAATATATTGGATATCGGTGACTAAAGGCTCAAATTTTTCCTTGTTTTCATCAAGATAAGTTTTAAAAGTTTTTAAGTCATTCTCACTAAAACTACTAGCCATAGCCGTGATAATCGTGGTTAAAACATCATTAGAATAGACATGCTGATCATCTCTTTCTGTTTTATCGGCTTCTTTTAAATTAGCCAAACTATTCAAATCGGTTGAAACCGTTTCAATGGTTATAGGATAAGAAGAAAGCGTCTCCTCTTCCACACGACTGATATAATTTTGGAAGCCGCTGGAAAGGGAAAGGATTAAGGCGATGCCAATTATGCCAATACTTCCAGCAAAGGCCGTTAGAATCGTTCGACCTTTTTTAGTCAACAAATTATTAAGACTAAGCATAAAAGCCGTTTTTAAAGACATCCCCACTCTTTTTTCTTTACCGACTTTGTTTTCGGCTACTAAACGCTGATAATTCTTCACCTCTTCTTCTAACATTTGAACTTCTTCCTCATTCAAGGGATTAGAATCGCTTTGAACCTCACCATCTAATAAACGAATGATTCTAGTCGCATATCGCTTAGCAAGCTCAGGATTATGCGTCACCATAATTACCAGATGATCCTTAGAAATATTCTTAAGAATTTCTAGTACTTGGACACTGGTTTCCGTATCTAAGGCCCCAGTTGGTTCATCGGCTAAAATGATATGGGGGTTATTGACAATCGCTCGAGCAATCGCCACTCTTTGCATCTGTCCCCCACTCAATTGATTGGGTTTTTTATTAATCTGATCAGCTAGACCGACTTTCGTCAAAGCCTCAACTGCCCTTTTACGGCGTTCACCTTTACTAATACCTGATAAAGTTAAGGATAATTCAACATTGCTTAAAATACTTTGATGAGCGATAAGATTATAAGTTTGAAAAACAAAACCGACACGGTGATTACGGTAGGTATCCCAATCATGGTCATTAAATTTTTTGGTAGATTTCCCATCAATGACCAAATCGCCATGACTATACTCATCTAGACCGCCGATAATATTTAGTAGAGTGGTCTTACCACAACCACTAGGTCCTAAAATCGCCACAAATTCCTTCTGCCTAAACGCTAGATTAACTCCTTTTAAGGCCCGAACACTTAAATTGCCTGAAATATAGTCCTTAAAGATGTTTTTTAAGTTAAGCATTTAATCATCCCTTTCTTGTATTTTCCTAAGTTTCAATATAACACAAGGCAATTTAATTTTGTCAATAATATGCTTTTAAAAAACCGAGAAGAATTCTCGGTCATAACTTTACTCTAACTATCGTCACATCGTTGGCCTCAATATCCACTAAAATATAGCCCTTAGAATCGCGAGCCTGTTTTTTAAGTATCTTTAGAATTTCAAGGCCATTTTTGATTTCAAAACGACTTTTTTTATCTAAATTGGCTTTGTTCTTAGTTAAAATTCTATTTATCAATCTTACTGGGACAAGGGGAAGGAAAATCGGAATAGTAATAGCTCGTTTATTACCCTCTTTGATTTTAATTAACATCTTGATCTAAAGTCTCAACATAAATTTCGACTTTGTCGCCATCTCCCGTGTCAATATCTACGAGTTTTCCTAACACGCCCTGCTCGATAAGCGTCAATAATTCATCCCAATTTATGAAGGAAGAGATATCTTTGCCATTGATGCTGGGATCAACACCTTTTTCAATCATCAATCTGACTAAAGTCAAAGGTAGATTGATATTAACCTTATCCCCATCTTCCGAAAGCACTCTAATCCTTAAAATCATCTTCGCTAAATCTTTTTTACTGGGCTTTTCAATAGAAAGCACCTCCGGCTTCTTTTCTCTCCCTAGTAATTCATCAACTGTTGTCCCTAATAATTCGGCAATGCTTAATAATAAGGAGATA
>JAAZGG010000160.1 GCA_012511355.1 bacterium
CTAGATACCGTATTTAAAGCATTTAGTAAATAATTTTTGGAGATTGCAAATTTCATTTTATTTTCCCTTTCTCTTTCTTCTTATTTCTTATATTTATAGTTTTAATAATAAGCAACGTGGATTTGTGGATAACGACCTCTATAATTATAGCATATTTATTCAACTAGAGAAATGTTTTTATACCGATTTTATAAGTTTTTTTAACTCTTCAACAGCTTGAATATAATCAGGGTTTTCTTTCAACATTCTTTCAACTTTTTCACAAGCATTAATCACAGTCGAGTGATCCCGTCCCCCAAACTCTTCTCCTATTTTTACAAGAGAAACGTCTAACATGTTGCGACATAAATACATAGCGATATGTCTAGCAACGGTGATATTACTAGTTCTAAGTTTGCTTGATAGTTGTGACGGCGAAATACAGTAGTATTCAGAAACCGCTGTTTTAATTCGATTAATATCAACTTGATTTCTTTCTTGATTACGAATTAAAGGTGCGAAGGTGTTATTTACAACTTTCATATCAATATCCGAACCCGGATTAAAAGTTATAGCGTAGAACAACAGTTTATTTAGGGCGCCTTCAAGCTTGCGAACATCAGATGAATAGTTGGCGGCTAGGTATTGAAGAACCTCGTCATCAATTTTTCCATTATTAATATCGTGAGATTCGATTTTCTTTTTTAAAATTTGGTAAGCCGTTTCATACTCCAAAGCCTTAATTTCTACCGATAAACCCGAAGAAAAACGGCCAACAAGACGAGCCTCCAAAGACTTTAATTCTTGAGGGTGACGGTCGCTGGTTAATACAATTTGTTTGCCAGTATTAATTAATAAATTAAAAATATGGAATAAAGTTTCTTTTGTTTTTTCTTTTGTTGATAAAAATTGAACATCATCTAACAACAAAACATCAACTTCGCGATATCGATCCTTTAAAGTTTCAATCCCCGAATCTTTAAAAGCTTTAACAACTTCTTCAATAAAATCATCGGTTGAACGATATAAAACTTTTATATTTGGCGCTTTAAAGCGAATATAATTACCAATAGCGTGAAGCAAGTGGGTTTTACCCAAACCAGATTTTCCATAAATAAAAAGAGGGTTGTAAAAATTCCCAGGATCTACAGCGGTTGCCATCGCAGCAACATAACTTTCATGGTTGCTAGGACCAACAACAAAACTTTCAAAAGTAAATTTCGGATTTAAATTACTAATAAAAGAGACAGAAACAGGATCCGTTCTTGTAATTTTAATAGCCTCATCTAAAGAGTTGGCATCAACAATTTGGCATTTAAAATTAGATTGAGTTCGAGCATTCAAGGTCTCTTGAATGGTTTCAAGATATCTTCGGTTTAAAATTTCTGCTGCAAAACCATTAGGAGCTGAAACAGTAATAGAGTCGCCGTCTATGGCGATAATTTTTGTTCCGTAAAAAAAACTACTCAAAACCGCATTGTCATTAATTTGTTTTTTGAGGTCGGCTAAAACGCCTTGCCAAATCTCCTCATATTTGTTTGCTAAATTCATATATGTAAAACCTCACTACAGGCAAATTCTAACACACATTTTATGAAATAAAAAGGCAAAAAAGGAGGTTTAAAAGTTATCCACACTAAATTAACACCAAAAACAACGAAAAAAACAGAGAATTTACACTTTTCCACATAATGTTTTTGTGGATTAAAAGAGAAAAAAAGCAATGTTGGTTATTTGTGGATACATCCGTTGATAATCGTCGTTGAAAGAAAAAAATATCCACATCAAAAAACATGGTGTTTTTGGGTACATTTTGTTGTTATCCACAAGAAATAAAATCAAAATCACAAAGAAATTTAAACAAACAGGATTTTTTTATTTGGTTGACTTTATCATGCGCGGGCACGTATAATTATACCGCGTATCAATTTATCGTGGAGGTGTTATTAGTGAAAAGAACCTATCAACCGAGCAAGAGAAAGCGTGCCAAAATGCACGGTTTCCGGGCCAGGATGGCAACACCGGCAGGCCGCAAGGTTTTAGCAAGAAGGCGGAAAAAGGGTAGAAAAATTTTGTCTGCCTGATTTTTAACCACAAAAGAAGTGGTTTTCAAAAAGAGGTTTCCAAAATGAAGAAGCAATATCGTTTGTTAAAAAATGAAGATTTCAAAAAAGTTTTAGATGCAAAAAGCTTTTGTTCTAACTCATCCTTTGTTCTTCGTTATCGCCAAAACGATTTAGGCCAAATCAGAATTGGGATCAGTGTTAGTCGACAACTTGGCAACGCGGTCCAACGGAACCGCTACAAACGTCAAGTTCGAATGATGATTGATGATGTTTTCTCACTAGAGTGTTCTTATGATATGGTATTAATCCTACGAAAAGGGTATCTCGATAAAAACTTCAGCGAGAATTTGGAAGAATTAAAATATCTTTATAAAAAGTTTACAAAACGAGGTGATAACTAAATGAACAAACTATTTAAAACAATTTCTATTTTGTTTTTTGCCTTAATACTTCTAACATTTACGGCTTGTGGTACAAACTTTTGTAGCCACCAAGACATTGATCACATTGTTACTCAGGTAATTTATAACTATGATCATGACGACGGGTCTGTTGTTGATGTTTATCATAAAAAACCAACTACCGAAGAAATTCTTAAATCAAAAGTGACAAGTGATGAAGGAGCAACATGGGAAGCGTTAGCTGGCACACCCAGTGCAAACAAAGACTGGGCGGCCGAAGGCAAGACTTTACAGTATGATTATGCTTATAAAATTTATAAAGACAATCACCCTAAAACTTGTCTCGTTACAAAAGACCATTATGATAAAATAACTAAACCAACGGATGGCGGCGAAGGGGCCTACATTGAACCCAAGAGTTTTGGCTATGCATTTTCTTGCGGTTTACTTGAAATTTTAGCTTATCCTGTTTCCTGGGGTTTTACCACCGTTGGTTCTTGGTTTGGTGGAAGCGGAATCGCATTAATTGGTGCTGTTTTTCTTGTCACATTTATTATTAGAACAGGACTATTAGGGATAACGTGGCGTTCTACAAAACAAACACAAAGATTACAGATGATACAGCCTCAACTCAATGCTATTGCGGCAAAATATGCTAACCGCAATGACGAATCAGCAAAAGCAGCAAGAGCAAGAGAAACCATGGATTTATACAAAAAGCATAAAATAAACCCAATATCTAGTTTGATAGCACCATTTTTGACATTCCCAGTATTTATTGCAGTTTATGGAGCAGTAAAAGACACGGCTATGATTCACGAAGCCACAATTTTTAATATTAGTCTTGGAGCCCATCTTGGTGATATAATTCTCAAAATCAATTTTTTTGGCATTGCCGTTTTTCTTTTAATGATTGTCTCACAGTTTGTTTCTATGAAAATATCGCAATGGTTAAATAAAGCCCGGAGGGACAAACGCCCAGGTATGCAAGGTGGCCTAAATCAACAAAACTTTATGACATACTTCTTCTTAATTATGATTGTGATTATTGGTTGGATGCTGCCAATCGCCATGTCTCTATACTGGATAGCGTCCTCTTGGTTCTCAATTTTGCAAGCTATATTCATGCAAAAATTTGCTAGACCATCAAAATTAAGCGCGGCTAGATAGGAGGAGCAAAATGAAAACTAAATTTTCAGGAAAAACAATTGAAGAAGCTATTGATAAGGCGTGTGAAGAATTTAATATTGATGCCGAATATGTCTATTACACAGTTTTAGAAGAGAAAAAAGGGCTATTTGGTAAAAAGGTTGAAATTGAAGCATATACAATAACCGATGTTATTGAATTTGCCGAAGCCTACATAATCAAAAATATTAAGAATTATGGTTTAGAAGGGTCTATGGAAACCACGCTTGAAGAAGGCGTTCTCAAAATCAACTTAGATACAACCCACAATTCAATTCTAATTGGTAAAAATGGAAGGACGCTCCAGGCAATTAATAGTGTTGTGCGCAACGCTATCAGCTCCGCCTTTGGGAGACGGTATCGCATTCTTTTAGATATTAGCACGTATAAAGAGGAAAAGTACGAAAAAATCACCAGAATGGCCCGGCGTATTGCCCGCGAGGTACAAAAAAGCAAGATTAATGCGAAACTTGATCCGATGACTAGCGATGAACGAAGAATTGTCCACAACGCCTTAAGCGCGATGCGCAATATTAAAACTGAAAGCTCGGGCTCAGGGCAAAAAAGACAAATTAACATCATTTATACCGAAGAAAAGAAAACAAAAGTCGCCGAAGAAGAAAATTAAGCCCTTATGGGCTTGTTTTATTATTGAATAAATTTTTAGTTTTTTTAAAAGTTCTTGACTATTAGAAGAAAGCAACTGATAATTAATGTGAATTGATATTCAGTTTTACTATAAAAGGCAGTATAAAACAAATAAATTAATATATCTGTGTCGACAAAAAGGAGGAATAAAATGGGAATTCTATTTTCTCGGGGCGGTTGTCATATCCAGGGTCACAAAGAGTTAACCCACGGCAAAAAAATTATTACGCTTACTGATCCAAAGGCCATCGGTAAAATTTATATTCCTCTTGTTTCAGGAAACGGAAAAGAGTTGTTGTTAGACATCAAAGAAGGCGATTATGTCAAAAAAGGAACAAGAATTGGTGTTTCTCAAGGTTTTTATGTTCCGGTTTTCTCGCCTGTCTCTGGATTTGTTTCAGGAACGGAAAAAAGATTTAATTCTTTAACGGGTCGGCCGGTTGACCACTATGTTATTGATAACGCTTTTAAATATGAAACAGAAGAAAGTTTAAAAAAATATGATTATGATAAAGTTAGTTCTGAAGAAATTGTTGAGGCCATCAAGGAAGCGGGAATAGTTGGCTTAGGTGGCGCGGGTTTCCCAACCTATATCAAATATGGAGCCAAAAATATTAAAACCATCTTAATTAACGCTTGTGAATGCGAGCCTTATTTAACTACCGATAATTTAATGGTTGTTGAAGAAACCGAGACCATGCTCAAGGGCATAAGTTTAATGATGCGCGCAAGTCAGGCAAAAAAGGCAATTATCGCCTTTAAAGAAGGGCACTCCGATATGAAAGAAGCCATTCTAAAGTATATAGACAGTTATCCTAATATTGAAATTAAAGAAGTTAAAGATCGTTACCCGGCCGGTTGGGAAAGAACCTTGGTTTGGAACGTTTTTAAAAAAGAATATGAAAATCTTCCTTCTGAAATTGGGGTTATCGTAAATAATGCACAAACGGCAATGGCGGTTGCTAAAGCCGTCTTAGAAGGAAAACCTATAACCGAAAGAGTTGTTACTGTTTCAGGAACCGCAATTAAAGAGCCCCAAAACATTCGAGTTCCTGTTGGGACAGTTGTTAGCAAAATTATTGAAGCTTGTGGCGGCTATAAAGGAGAACAAGTTTTTCTCTTGGCTGGTGGACCAATGTGTAGCAAGGCACAAATGAATGACCAATTTGTTGTTGAAAAGCAAAGCGGAGGCTACACAGTTTTATTTTTTGAAGAAATTGAAGCTGAACCTTGTTTGCGTTGTGGAGCCTGTACTCTTCACTGTCCGGCCTCTCTGCAACCAGTAGAGATTAAAGAGGCAGTTGAAAAGAAAGACGAAAAAAGACTCCAAGACTTAAAAGTAAATAGTTGTATTGAATGCGGTCTTTGTACTTTCGTTTGTCCAAGTCGAATTATGGTGACAGAAAGTATTCGCAAAGCCAAATTGATGCTGAAAATTGCGGCCGCCAAAGCTAAGGCTGCCAAGAAATAAGGGGGAGAGCGGATGAAGTTTAGAATAAAACCAGCGCCTTTCCAAAGAAGCACAAAGCGCACAACTAAAGGAATTATGCTTGAACTAAGCCTTGTTTTGGTTGTGGTTTGGTTTGTGGCGATTTTAATGAATTATACCCTTATGGGAGAAGCTGAAGGAACAAAAACCATTCTAATGGGGGATGTTGCTTTAGTTGCGGCTTTTGTTACAGATGTTGTTACCGCTTTAATAATTAAAAAGAATGTTTGGCAGTATTTTGTAGGCTCTTATAGTTATGTTACGGCCTTAATCTTTGTTTTGACTTTGCCAGTTACAGTTTCTTATTATGCAATTGTCGTCGGCATTGTTTTAGCTATTGTTTTTGGTAAAATTGTTTTCGGAGGTTTTGGTTATAACCCAATTAACCCAGCTGGCCTAGGAAGAATTATTGTTGCCTTATCATTTTCTTTAGCAATCACTGGAGTTCCAGGTCTAGTTAGTGATGCCACAACAAGCGCGACAATAACGAGCGCACTCAATTGGAAAGACGGAATTCTACCTGACGGCTTCAGTCTCGGTCGTTTGTTTTTGGGAAACTACGCGGGGGCGATTGGCGAAACCAGCGCATTAACATTACTTATTGCTGGAATTTATTTATCAATTAGAAAGATTGCCGACCCAAGACTTATGGTAAGTTATACTGTTTCGGCGTTCTTAATAACGTTATTTATGGGATTAGCCTTTGGGGTTGCCAACCCGTTTGTTTATGGAATAACCCATATTTTGGTTGGGGGACTAGCCTTTGGTGCGGTGTTTATGGTTACTGATCCAGTTACTACACCAACATCGCCGATGGGGAAAATTATTTTTGGGTTAGGCGCCGCAGCAATTACGATTCTAATTAGGGTCTCTGGAGCCCTGCCAGAAGGCGTGGTCTTCTCTATTGTTTTTATGAACCTTTTAACACCAATCATTGACGGTTTAGTTAAAGGTAAAACCACTGATAAAATTGGTCAACGCTGGGGCGTAATTTTGGCGCTTCTTGTCTTGGCAATTGGAATTAATATTGGCGTTGCCTTCTTAGGGGGTGTAGCTTAATGAAAAATAAGTTTTTAAAATATCCCTTGATCTTAGCGATTGTTGGTATAATTTGTGCTTTTTGTTTAGCAATTGTTTACTGGATTACAAATCCGATAATTAATGAAAGAAATATTCAAAAAGCCAAAGAAGCCATCGAAGAACTTTATCCAAATGTTGAAACAGTAGAAGACGTCAGCAAGGGTTATGATAATTTAGATCAATATAGCATTAGCACGATTTATGACTTAACAACGGGAGGAGAAAAAAAAGCCAGCGCTTATCAAGCGGTTGGTAAGGGCTATAGTGGGGATATCGTTTATTTGATAGTTCTTAGTAATGAAGAAGAAAAAATCATAGGAATTAGTTTTATTTCTAATAGCGAAACTTCAGGCTATGGCGCCGATTTAATTGCAAACGAAGAATTTGTCGCGTGGTTTAAAGATTTACCGTTTAATAAATTAGACAAAGGAACGGACCTATCAACAGGAGCTACCAAAACCATGAATGGAATTAAAAAATCCGTAACTAAGGTTATTGATTTTCATAGCACAGTTAGGGAGGATAAATAAAATGGAAGAAAAAGTAAAATTTAAAAACATCATTAAAACAGGCGTTTTTACGGAAAACCCCATTTTAGTTTCTGCTCTTGGGCTTTGTCCTTTATTGGCGGTTTCTACGAGGGTAGATAACGCCATTGGGATGTCATTTGCGGTGTTTGCCGTCCTTTTATTATCTAATATAACAATATCTTTAATTAGAAAATTAGTTCCAAACGAGATAAGAATTCCTATTTTTATTATTGTGATTGCCACTTTTGTTAGTTGTATTGAATCCTTAATGAAGGCTTTTACTCCAGAACTACACGAATCTTTAGGTATTTTCATACCTTTAATTGTTGTAAATTGTTTAATTCTTGGTCGAGCAGAGGCTTTTGCTTCTAAAAACAAGGTTTTGCCATCAATTATTGATGCTGTAGGCATGTCGTTGGGGTTTGGTCTTGTTTTAATTGTTTTTAGTTTAGTGCGGGAAATAATTTCCACCCAAACGCTCACTTTTTCTAACCCTTTTAATACCACGCAATCGTTTACTTTAACTTTATTACCAGAATTAAAAATATCCTTGTTTGGTCAAGCAGCAGGAGCCTTCTTTGCTTTGGGCGTTATGTTTGCAATTACTGCCGCTTTTCATAACAGGCCTAAAAAAGAAAAGAAAGAGGTGAAATAAAATGGCATTAATTTCACTGGGCTTTGGCGCTATTTTAGTTAGCAACGTTCTGCTTTCTCAATTTTTGGGTATTTGCTCGTTTATAGGGGTTTCAACCCAAAAGAAAAATGCGATCGGAATGAGTTTTGCTGTTATTTTCGTTCTTGTTTTGGCTTCGGTGGTTACTTGGTGCATTTATCACTTCTTATTGATTCCGCTAGGGATTAACTATTTGGATCAAATTGTTTCAATTTTGGTTATTGCAACACTCGTTCAATTTGTGGAAATGTTTTTGAAGAAATTCATCCCCAAACTTTACGAAGCTTTAGGAATTTATTTACCACTGATTACTACCAACTGCGCGATTTTGGGTGTTGCCACCACCAATATTCAAAATAATTATAGTTTCATTGAAGCAGTAGTTTACGCCGTTTGCATCGGTGTTGGTTATTTGTTGGTTATGTTTATTTTTTCATCAATTCGTGAAAAAATTGAAGTTGCTCCCGTTCCTAAATATTTTAAAGGTATTCCGGTGGCTTTTGTTTTGGCAGGAGTTATGGCCTTGGCCTTTTATGGTTTTGGAGGGATTTTCTAAATGCCGTCGTATATTTGGGCAATTATTATTGTTATGGCGCTAATTGTTTTGTTTGTGCTCTCTTATGTATTAAACAAAAATACACCGAAGCCCGAAGGTTGTGAAAAATTAGACGCCGCTTGTAAGACTTGTCCCATTACTAGTTGTTTAAAAAACAGCAAGGATAAGGAGGAAAAAGAATGAACTGGGGAAATGTTGTTACTGCCGTTGTGGTTTTTTTAGCGATAGCAGGACTTATGGGCTTGATTTGTGCCGTTGGTGCTCATTATTTTTCAGTCAAGACTGATGAAAGGATAGAAACAGTCAACTCTTTACTTCCTGGCTATAATTGTGGAGCTTGTGGTAAACCGGGGTGTTCGGGTTTTGCCGCCGCTATTGTTAAAGGCGAAATAAAAAGTTTAGATCCTTGTCGTGTTGCTAAGCCTGAGCAGAAAGAAGCAATAAAGAAATATTTAGCTGAAACGCCAGGGCCGGATGGCAGCACAATAAAACTTTAAAATTAAGTTGGTTCCAAACCAACTTTTTTTATATTAACCGAACAAAAAATGTATAATATATTTAAAGGTGGTGAACTTTTTGTTTAATGATACCATTGTTGCTTTATCTACGGCGCCATTTGAAAGCGCTTTGGCGTTAATAAGAATGAGCGGCAAAGAAGCCCATAAGATTCTTCGCAACATTTTTAGTGTGCCCATCAGCGAAGACCAAGGCCCACAAATAATACACGGGCAAATTATTAACGACGGAGAAGTAATTGATGATGTTGTTGTAAATTTAACAAAAGCACCAAAAACCTTTACCGGAGAAGACACGGTTGAAATAAGTTGTCACGGGAATTTAGTTATAATCAATAAGATAATTGAAGCATGTATTAAATTTGGGGCGCGACTTGCAGAAAAAGGAGAATTTACAAAGAAAGCTTTTATCAACGGGAAAATAGATTTGATTCAGGCAGAATCAATCAACGATTTGATTCGCGCCAACAGCGAAAGTGCAGTAAAAGTGGCGCTTCAAGGACTCAAAGGGAGTGTCTCTAATAAAATAAAAGATTTAAAAAACGATCTTTTAGATATTATTAGCCAAATTGAAGTTAATATAGATTATCCAGAATACGAAGACATCGAGCAATTAACAAATAAAATTTTGCTTCCAAGAATAAAGATATTAAGTGAAAAAAGCTCTAAAATTCTCGAAGAAGCAGAAACGGGGCAAATGATAAGAGATGGAATAAAAGTAGCTATTGTCGGCAAGCCTAACGCTGGGAAAAGCAGCCTGCTTAACGCCTTATTAGAAGAAGAAAAAGCGATAGTTACAGATATTGCAGGAACAACGCGAGACATCGTTGAAGGAAGAATAATAATTGGCGGTTTACCGTTTTTGTTTTTAGATACCGCGGGATTAAGAAACCCCACTAACAAAATCGAAAGTCTTGGAGTTGAGCGATCAAAAAAAGCTATAAGCGAAGCAGATATTATCATCAATGTAATTGATGCTAGCAAAACAGGGCAAAAAATTGAGACAGGAATTAAGAAAAAACCCCATATAATCGTTTTAAACAAAAAAGATATAGGAATAAAAAGCAAAATAGAAGGCATATCTATTTCGGCATTAAAAAAAGACAACATAGAAGAACTAAAAAAAGCAATTGTTAAGAAAACGGGAATTGAACTTAAAGAATATGATCAATATGCCTTGTTATCAAACACAAGACAAATTGGTTTAATGCAGAAAGCAAAACGAGCCCTTGAGGACGCAAGCCTTTCGTGCAAAAAAATGGTTCCAGTTGATTTGATTTATATTGATTTAAGGCTGGCTTTAGACGCGCTACTGGAAATTTTGGGAGAAAAAAGCAACATTGATTTAGACAATGAGGTTTTTTCGCGTTTTTGTGTGGGGAAGTAAAATGATTTTTGATACACATTGTCACTTAAACAACGGAAAAATGTATGGGAAATATAGAGACTTTTTAAGAGAGGCTAAATTAGTTGGTGTCAGCAAATTTGTAATTATAGGCTACGATTTAGAAAGTTCTATTAAAGCGGTAAAAATAGCCGAAACAGAACCCGATGTTTGTTATGCCGCGGTTGGCGTTCATCCAAACGAAATTCTTAATCAACCAAGCGATTGTTTAGCTAAATTAGAAGAACTTTTAACTAAAAAATGTGTGGTGGCCGTTGGTGAAATCGGACTTGACTATCATTGGAAGAAAACACCTAAAGCAGATCAAAAAGTTTGGTTCGAAAGACAAATAGAATTAGCGTATAAATTTAAAAAACCAATTGTTATTCATTCACGAGACGCTAGCGAAGACACTTATAAAATTTTAAAAAAGAATCAGGAAAAAATCATTCGTGGTGTTATACATTGTTATTCTGGCAGCAAAGAAATGGTTAAATTATATGAAGACTTGAATATGTACATTTCTTTTGCTGGGCCAATAACTTTTAAGAATGCGCGCACACCTAAAGAAGCTCTTTTAACAGTTTCGCCAGAGCGTTTGATTTTTGAAACAGATAGTCCTTACCTTGCCCCGCACCCCTTTCGTGGTCAAGAAAACAAACCATCAAATATAACATTAATTATTAAAGAAGCAGCCACGCTTTTAGGGAAGGATTATATAACATTAGCCAAGGAAAGTTATAAAAACGCTTTAGCGCTTTTTGGTATTAGCGATGAAGATTAAAGAAGTTATTATCGTAGAGGGGAAACACGATATTACAAAATTACAAAGCTTTTTAAAGGCCGACATTATTAAAACCGATGGAACAGCCTTGCCTTTAGAGACTAAAATAACAATTAAACAACTTCAAAAAGCAGGCCGTGAATTTATCGTTCTAACTGATCCCGATTATCCTGGGACCAAAATAAGAAACGAAATTTTAAAGATAATTCCAGATGCTAAGCAGGCCTTTTTAGATAAAGAGGAAGCTAAAACAGCAAAAAAAATAGGGGTAGAACACGCAAGTAAAGAAACAATTATGAGAGCTTTAAATGGTTGTATCAGTTATCAAAATAAAA